>NZ_JBMMKS010000007.1:0-207206 GCF_058630515.1 Vibrio sp. HM8-C | reverse complement strand
GTGGCGGGTATTGGCTTTTCAAAATCAATATTTAGCTTTGTCGGTGCGAAAGTCGCTTTGATTACCCGCCAATATTTATTACAAGGACGAGAAGCGTAAATCTTGTCTAGAGTGACAGTGAGCATAGTAACCTCAAAATACTTGCTAACGTTCTAGTGATACTAAGTATGGCTTTTGACATTTTTATCATGGTTTTGTCATAAAGCTTTTTGATTCATAGTTTTACGATCATGCGCACATTAAATCGTAAACACTGTCATTAATGATTACACGAGAGACGTTCTGAATAATGCTAACTTTTTGATAGCTAGCTCCACGTTGTAACTGTTCAAGTAATTCAGAGCGTATCACTTCGGTGCTAGCTTCTGAGCAGTGCTTTATAATTGTTGTTGCGCGTTTAACAAGTAAGTTCGTTTCGGGTTCTTGGGTACGCTGCCCAATCATTTCCTTTATTGACCAACCGCCCAAATGATACATAGGAGTAAGCATCGTTCTGGAAAACTGCATTGTTAGTGTATTGCCAATAGTTACCTTGGCGGGAATACCCCAAAGAGCTAGTTGTATGTAACACATCATTGCTGCGGTCTGATCTACATCTACACAATAAGCCAGAAGTTTTTCTTGTGGGTTGTAGCCTTCTTCTATCATCACATCTGCTTGAGCTATGATCATCCCGCCTGAACCACATGCGGGTTCATGTGCCGTAATGAAGTTTTTCGTTTCTATGGTTTGCTTATCTAGTGACAGCTTTGCGCATAATTTAGATAGAGAGTAGGGCGTAAAAAACTGACCTAAATTTTTTGAGCTGATTTCCATCGCCATATACATTTCACCAAGCAAATCGCAATGACCGGATTCTTCAAAGGCACAAACTAGCATTCCTACCAACTTAGGCATTTCTAGCTGCTCATTTCTTTCGTAATTTCGAATAATACCCAAATACTTATTCTCTAATTCTTCATCCTTGGCGATTCCGTTGTTAATGGAAATTGCAAAACAGGTGATTAGGTCATCCCAAACTTTATGACGGTGATGGTATGGCGCGAAGTGTTTAAACGTTTTTTCGAATTCAGTTCTATGACTCATTTTCATATCTCACATTTTGGTACGTCGATTTGGTACAAGTGTGGGACATTGAATACTTCTGACCTTATGAACTCCAGTCGTCAATGTTAGATGTCGGTAAAAGCTCGGGTGTCGAAATGGAGTTTGGTATCAAAAGTCGGGTTGCCGGTTTCTCGAGTAAAGGTGTTTTGGTATCAGTTTGTAGTGGGCTATCTATATCGAGGGGCTAGTTTTGGTATCAAAAGACTTTTAAGAATTGTCATTTTGTTTGATAGAAATCACTAAAGGCTGTACTCTATGCCGTCTTGAACTTTTTGGTATGTATGTTTTGAATTGTACCAAAGCTGTACCAAATCCGGTTCCTGAAATAATTTATCCTTGATAACTAATTGTTTTCTAAGGTAACAAAATGATTATATGTGTTGCTTGGTGTGCAACACCACTGTAAGGACTATTCATGCCTATTATTACTCTTCCTGACGGCAGTCAACGTCAATTTGATAACCCAATTTCTACAATGGACGTCGCTCTATCTATCGGTCCTGGTCTTGCTAAAGCAACGATCGCAGGTCGCGTTGATGGTGTTCGTGTTGATGCTTGTGATTTGATCGAAAACGATGCAAGTCTAGAAATCATCACAGTTAAAGACGAAGTTGATGGTCTAGAAATTGTTCGTCACTCTTGTGCACACTTGCTTGGTCATGCTCTTAAGCAGCTATACCCAGAAGCAAAAATGGCTATTGGTCCTACGATCGATAACGGCTTCTACTACGACATCGATGTAGAGCAACCTCTATCTCAAGAAGATTTAGAGAAGATCGAAGCTCGCATGCTAGAGTTGGCTAAAACCAAATATCAAGTTGTGAAAAAGAACGTTAGCTGGCAGGAAGCTCGCGATACATTTGAATCTCGTCAAGAACCATACAAGATGGAAATCTTAGATGTGAATGTATCTCGCGATGATCGTCCAGGTCTTTACCACCATGAAGAATACATCGACATGTGTCGTGGTCCTCACGTACCGCACATGGGTTTCTGTCAACACTTCAAACTGTTGAACGTTGCAGGCGCATACTGGCGCGGTAACAGCGACAACAAGATGCTACAACGTATCTACGGTACTGCTTTCCATGATAAGAAAGCACTTAGCGCGCACCTAACTCGCCTTGAAGAAGCCGCGAAGCGTGACCACCGTAAACTGGGTAAGCAACTTGACCTGTTCCACATGCAGCAAGAAGCTCCGGGTATGGTTTTCTGGCACCACAATGGTTGGTCAGTATTCCGCGATCTTGAAGTTTTCATTCGTTCAAAACTGAACGAGTACGGTTACCAAGAAGTAAAAGGTCCGCTAATGATGGACCGCGTTCTTTGGGAACGCTCTGGTCACTGGGACAAATACGCAGACGCAATGTTCACAACGTCTTCTGAGAACCGTGAATACGCAATTAAACCGATGAACTGTCCGGGTCACGTTCAAATCTTCAACCAAGGTTTGAAATCTTACCGTGATCTGCCATTACGTATGGCTGAGTTCGGTTCATGTCACCGTAACGAACCATCAGGTTCTCTACACGGTATTATGCGTGTTCGTGGCTTTACTCAAGATGATGCACACATCTTCTGTACTGAAGATCAAATTCAGCAAGAAGTAACATCGTGCATTAAGATGGTATATGACACATATACTACTTTTGGCTTCGATAACATTGCAGTAAAACTTTCTACACGTCCTGAACAGCGTGTAGGTAGCGATGAAATTTGGGATCGCTCTGAAGAAGCACTAAAACTTTCTCTTGAAGCTATGGGCATTGCTTATGAGATTCAAGAAGGTGAAGGCGCGTTCTACGGCCCGAAAATTGAATTTACGCTACACGACTGCCTAGATCGTGCGTGGCAGTGTGGTACTGTTCAGCTTGACTTCAACCTACCGACTCGCCTTGGTGCGACATATGTAGGTGAGAATAATGAGCGTTTAGTACCAGTAATGATTCACCGCGCTATTTTAGGCTCTCTTGAGCGCTTCATCGGTATTCTGATTGAAGAGTATGCTGGTTTCTTCCCAACTTGGTTGGCACCAGAACAGGCAGTTGTCATGAATATTACTGACAAACAAGCTGATTACGCTCAAGAAGTAGCACAAAAGCTACAAAAAAGTGGTATTAGAGCAAAAGCGGACTTGAGAAATGAGAAGATTGGCTTTAAAATCCGCGAACACACTTTGAAGCGTGTACCGTATATGCTTGTTTGTGGCGACCAAGAAATGGAAGCTGGAGAAATCGCAGTACGTACTCGTAAGGGCAAAGACCTAGGCAAATTTAAGTTGGATGACTTTATTTCATACATCCACGCCGAAGTTGAAAGCCGTAAGCTTAATCTGGAGGAATAACCTATTAAAGGCGGAAGACGTGGCCAAGTTCCGGCCAAACAAAACCAGCACCGTTTAAACGGTGAAATTCGTGGCGTACGTGAAGTTCGTTTAACAGGCGCTGATGGTGAATCAGTTGGCGTTGTGTCAATTCAAGAAGCATTAGCTGCAGCCGAAGAAGCTGGTATGGATCTCGTAGAGATCAGCCCTAACGCCGAGCCACCAGTTTGTCGTGTGATGGACTATGGCAAGTTCCTCTTCGAAAAGAGCAAAGCTGCGAAAGAGCAGAAGAAGAAGCAAAAACAGATCCAGATTAAGGAACTAAAATTCCGTCCTGGAACTGATATCGGAGACTATCAGGTAAAACTACGCAACCTGATTGGTTTCCTTGAAGAAGGCAACAAAGTGAAGGTAACAATTCGCTTCCGTGGCCGAGAGATGGCTCACCAAGAGATCGGTGTTGACGTTCTGAATCGTTTGAAAGCTGACACAGAAGAGTTCGCTCTAGTGGAATCTTTCCCAACGAGAATCGAAGGTCGCCAAATGATCATGGTGCTTGCCCCTAAGAAGAAGTAATTAACGGCTTACAAGTAATGAACCTAGCCGCGTCCCTTTAAATAAAGGCACTTGGCTGGGTTTTATTCGCCCTAATTACGTTGTTTATTAAACTACTACAATGCGGAGTTATTCATCATGCCTAAGATGAAAAACAACAAAGGTGCTGCTAAGCGTTTCAAGAAAACTGCTGGTGGTATTAAATACAAGCACGCGACTAAACGTCACATTCTGACTAAGCGTACTACTAAGAACAAGCGTCAACTACGTCCAAATGCAATCCTTCCTAAGTGTGAAGTGGCTGCAGTACTACGTATGTTGCCATACGCTTAATTCTTTTTAGTTTATTTATCGTTTAGTTTAGGAGAAGCATAATGCCTCGCGTAAAACGTGGTGTACAAGCTCGTGCACGTCATAAGAAAGTTCTAAAACAAGCTAAAGGTTACTATGGTGCACGTTCACGTGTTTACCGCGTAGCTTTCCAAGCTGTTACTAAAGCTGGTCAATACGCATACCGTGACCGTCGCGCTAAGAAACGTCAATTCCGTCAACTATGGATTGCACGTATCAATGCGGCATCTCGTCAAAATGGTCTATCTTACAGCCGTTTCATCAACGGTCTTAAGAAAGCATCTATCGAGATCGACCGTAAGATCCTTGCGGACATCGCAGTATTCGACAAAGCAGCATTTACTGTTTTAGTTGAAAAAGCGAAAGCTGCTCTTTAATTAGCAGTCAAGTTTTGAAAAAGGAGAGCATTAGCTCTCCTTTTTTTATGTCCAATTTTTCGTCCTAACAGCCATGACGCGCACAGCTAGCAAATTTTTAGTGTGTTATTAGTATCTTAAATATGATGAATAGGTTACTAATACCAGACTAAAGGTAAAGACAGGAGAGAATAATGGAATATTCATTAAGAAAAGCGGTCGAGTCTGATGTGGAGTTCCTAGTTGAACTGCGTGAAACTACTATGGGTAAATACCTAAGAGAAGTAGGGATGCCAACAGGAAGAGAAGCCTACCTTGAAAGGGTTTATTACGCATTTGAGCAAGCTGAAATCATCGTTATCAATAATTCCTCTGCTGGTCTGTTCAAAGCTCAATTTAACCAAGATATTAATGAGTGGTATCTGGTACAGGTTCAACTTCATCCCGATTTTCAAAACAAAGGTATCGCTAACCGCCTTATTTCACAGCTGATGAGTAAAGCTAAAACAACGGGTTCAACCGTTGGTTTAAGTGTCGTTAAAACGAACCCAGCGCAACGTCTCTATGAACGACTTGGATTTGTGCGCGTTGGTGAAACTGATTTTGAATACTTAATGCAGTACACGCCTTCCTAATTTTTGGATGAAAGCATCCTCACAAACACATTTAATTAAGCTCCAGAAGTCAGGAGAGATGCATGATTACCATTCGTGGCTATGTCAAAGAAGATGCTCAAACACTTTGGGCTATTCATCATTTCACTATCCGTAACATTAATGTTCGTGACTATTGTCAAGCTCAGGTTGAAGCTTGGGCGCCAAATACTTTGGACCCAGATGTTTGGCAAAAACGTATGGACGGTTTAAATCCGTTTGTGGCGACGAGTGATGGTGTGGTCGTCGGGTATACGGATTTACAACCAGACGGCTTAGTCGACCACTTTTTTTGCCACCATCTCTATCAAGGACAAGGAATTGGTAAAGCTTTGATGAACCATGTGTTCGAGATTGGCAAACAACGCAATATCAAACGTTACTATTCACATGTCAGTATTACCGCTCGCCCTTTTTATGAACACATGGGTTTTAAGGTGGAAAAAGAGCAACAGATGGAAGTTAGAGGTCAAACTCTAACTAACTTCCTTATGGTGAAAATGGTTGATTGAGACTTACCCCACCGATTTATCCAATTAACTGAATAGGAAAATCATGGAAAGCAGAAGCCAGTTATTTCTGGAACGGTATTTGACATCATTACCGGAGAAAGCTGCACAACAATATCGCTCATTCAGTGCGGACTATTTTTGTGCTGACGAGTACAACGCTAACCTGTGTGCTGAACTAATTCTAAGAGGCGAGAAGAGAGCCTCTTGTAGCATGGACTATTGGTATAGCCATCAAGGTGAAACGATGTCCGAAGTTGCTCATCTTCAGGTAGTCACTAATTGGCAAGGCGAACCTATCTGCATTATTGAAGTTACGGCAGTGGAAAAGAGTCGATATAAAGATGTCACTGCAGAGTTTGCCGCCGCAGAAGGGGAAGGAGACAAAACGTTAGAGTGGTGGCGTGATGCTCATTGGCGGTTTTTCTCATTAGAATGCAAACAGCTCGGTATAGAGGCAACAGAAGATATGTTGCTGGTTTTGGAGCGATTCAAGGTTGTTTACCCAACCAAATTGTAAGGTGAAAATCACAAAAATGGCTTAGCTAATGGACAGCCTTGCATTGACTGCTATTGTTCAAATTCATCTCATTCTTTGCCTCCATGATTAGAAAGTTATCTGCATAAAAATAAGGAAAGCGCAGTGAAAATAGCCGTGTTAGATGATTATCAAAACGTCGTAAAAGATCTGGCTTGCTTTACATTGCTAGACGAGCACCAAGTCACTGTATTTACAGAAACCTACTCAGAAGCTGAACTAGTAGTAAAGCTCGTCGAGTTTGACGCTATCGTTCTGATTCGTGAACGCACCGTCATCACCGAATCCTTGCTTAGCCAACTACCTAATCTGAAGGTGATCAGTCAGACAGGAAAGGTGAGCAACCACATCGCCCCCAATATATGTGCAAAATATGGCGTACAAGTATTAGAGGGAAAAGGTTCACCTATTGCTCCATCTGAGCTGTGCTGGGCTCTAATAATGTCCTCTTCTCGGCACATACCAGCTTATACCAGTAATTTGAAAAATGATGTGTGGCAAAGTTCAGGAAGTCTGGGCTTAGGCAGAACGTTGAAAGGACTAAAGCTAGGGATTTGGGGTTATGGCAATATTGGGCAGAGAATCGCTCAATATGCGAAGGCATTTGAGATGTCGGTGTTAGTTTGGGGTAGTGAAAAATCACGCCAGTTAGCATTAGAACATGGCTTTGAAGCTGCGCAATCTAAGCAGTCATTCTTCGCTGATTCTGATATCGTCTCGCTGCATTTGCGGCTTAATGATGCAACTCGTTATTGTGTCACTGCTGACGATCTCAAACGGATGAAACCTAGTTCTCTTTTTGTGAATATCAGTCGTGCGGAATTGGTAGAAGATGACGCTTTGTATAACGAACTGGTTGCCGTTCCCACTAAGTACGCAGCTGTTGATGTGTTTCAGAATGAGCCAGCGACATTTGAGAATGAACCACTTTTAACATTAGCTAATGTATTGGCGACGCCTCATTTAGGCTATGTAGAGAAAAATAGCTATGAGCTCTATTTCAGCATCGCTTTTGAAAATATTTTGGCTTTTGTTAGAGAGCAGTGCTGACTATAAACTTCAGTTAGGAATCAAATAGCCAACCTATGACTTGTCGGAACGATTATTAAAAAGGAGCAGACTTTGCCTCATTGTATTGTTGAACACTCTTCTACTATCCCCAATGAAGAATTGAATCAGAAAGTTTTTAAAGGGGCGCTTGAGTCGCAGCTGTTTGAAGCTGATGGCAGTGATATCAAGGTGCGTAGCATTTCGTACCAACATTACCAAACGGGTACAAAGCATGAGGATTTCATTCATGTCACAGTTCGTATTTTGTCTGGGCGTAGCGATGAAAATAAGAAAAAGCTTTCTCAATCTGTGCTCGACCAGCTTAAGACTTTGCCACTTTCCCAAGCATCTATAACGGTGGAAATCGTGGATATGGACAGAAGTAGTTATTCGAAGTGTTTGGTTTAATCAAAGATTGTTCAAAGAGGTATGTTTGTGTCTAAAGTGATTTTACGGGGCTTTATATTAGTGCCTGAATCTGACCTAGAAGTGGTGAAGCAAGAACTTGTCACTCATAAGAGGCTGACACTTCAAGAGTCGGGATGCTTGGTGTTTGAAGTAATACAAGATTCAGACAATCCGTGTAGGTTTGATGTGTACGAAGAGTTCACTGACAAAGCTTCATTTGAGCAACATCAACAGCGAGTAAAAGCTTCCTATTGGGGAGAAGTGACGCGAAATGTCGAGCGTCATTATGAAATCGTAGAGTAATTTGCTGAGCTAGCCTCAGATGGATGAGGTGTTGTTAACGCTATCTGTTACACTACACCTCCCAACTATTTTGTTATAGAGATGCGCTGAATGAGCCAAGAACAACCGAAAAACCCACTGCACGGTCTTACCTTAGAGAAAATCCTTACTCAGTTGGTTGAACATTACGGCTGGGAAGGTTTAGATGCTCAAATTCAATTAAATTGTTTTTATAACAACCCATCGATCAAGTCTTCACTAAAGTTTTTACGCCGTACCCAATGGGCACGCGATAAAGTAGAAGCGCTTTATATTCAAACCTTTTGTTAAATCACAGCTGAGAGATATATACGCTAGGCGATTTTCTAGTTGATCATTTTGTTGCTTGAAACATACTTGACCACTCAAATATATTTCAAGATTTAATCAATAAGGTTTTTGACTATGAAAACGAATTTAACTTCACTGATGTTGGAGCACACATTAGTGAGCACTTTGCTTACCAAGAAAATCGATACAAGTTTAAGCGCCCATGGGGTGAGTTACACCGAATTCGTCATTATGCACCGACTTAATACTAGTACAGGTGGTTCTCTAAGCCGTATTGCGCTAGCGGATTCAGTAGGACTAACGGCTTCTGGAATTACACGTCTACTTGCACCGATGGAAAAGAACAACATAGTGCTTAAAGTTGCGAATCCAAGAGATGCTCGACAAAGTCTGGTGGGTCTTACTCAAGTAGGAGAACAACTTTATAAAGATGCTTCTGTTTCTTTCGAACACTGTTGTGAAGCGGCGTTTTCACTGTTTGAAGACGATGAGATTGAACTGCTTAAAAAGCTAGTGAACAAAATTAAATGCTAATACTGTTCTGCTTACGGAACAGCAGATACAACAGGAACTGAGGGCTCATAGCCATTCGTTAATCGATTTTGCATCGGGTAAGCGTGGGTCTCTATTTCTTCTGCGTTCATACTGCACGGAATGCTTTTTACTACGGCGTCGTTCTCTGTAGATTCTGCGCTCAGCCTGATACACACCGTCGACTAAAACTGTCTCTGTGATGTACGGAATCCTTAGCTTTTCTATCATGAAATAAGCTCTCGCGACTTATGAAATTTAAAGCATAGTTAGTACTAGAGTGTTTGCTCAATGGATAATTGTAAAGTCTGTGTCAAAAAATTAAATTTTGTTTTAAATTGATGGAAGTTTTCTCAACAGTAAATGCGTAAAAGCAGTTTTAATGCGTCATGGAGGACGTATGGTTATTCGGAATATAGTTAGTGCAGATATCCCATCGATTATTCAAATTTATAATCACTACATTGCTACCACTACCATTTCCTTCGAAGAATTACCTGTGACAGAAGAAGAGATGACAAAACGGGTAGAACAGGTGTTGAGTTTAGGATTCCCTTGGATTGTTTTGGAGCAAGATGGAGAGGTTAAAGGCTACGCTTACGCCAATCAGTGGAAGGCTCGCAGTGCTTATCGCTTTACTGTAGAACCATCCATATACGTCGATGCAGATGCGAAAGGCAAAGGTTTGGGTAAGGCTCTCTACGGAGAATTGTTAGAAATACTGAAAAGCGCCGGATACAAAAACGCTGTTGGGTCAATTGCGCTTCCCAATCAGCCTAGTGTCGCTTTGCATGAACGTATGGGATTCAAAAAAGTGGGCGAGTTTAACAACATCGGCTTTAAGTTTGATCATCAGATATCAGTGGGTTACTGGCAGTTAGAACTTAATAACTGATATTAGGGACGAATCTTTAGCCTCGGGTCATTAACCGCTATGCCTAGTAGGGTGTTAATTGTTGAGCCTATGGCTCTCATTGTTTAAAATGGCCTACTTTTTTTATATCAGGTCATAAAAATGAGCGAAAATAACTCAAAACCAGCTTTACCAGATCATCTATCAGGCAATCCACGCAGCCCACACTTTGTTGCTGAGTGCTTTGAACACCATATTGGTATTCGTCTTAACGGTAAAGAGCGTACTGATGTTGAAGAGTACTGCATCAGTGAAGGTTGGGTAAAAATTCCTTCGCCTAAAGCAAAAGATCGTTGGGGCAACCCAATGCTAATCACTTTAAAAGGTGAAGTAGAAGCTTTCTACAAGTAACTCGCTCTTATCTAAAGCGTATTGTTAGCTTTTAATGAACGCTATCGGATGCGTATACATAGGGCGCTTGCCCTATGTATCTCTCCTTTCAAGTTCTCCCCGCTCAAGTTTCCCTTTAAACACTCTTCTCTCCTCAACATCCCTGTCTTCTTTTTTGATTTTTTAAGTGACAATGTCACATAGGCAGTTTCTACAACTTTAGAATGAAGTTTTCGTTTGTGGTCTAAACTGATTGAAGCAATCTAAACCAAGAGGGATTGTTTATGGATCGTAAATTCATTCTGACTGCATTTGGATATGCCATTTTGGGATTAGCATTAGGCATACACATGGCAGCATCGAAAGATCATGGGCAATTTGTCACTCACGCACATATCATGCTGGTGGGTTTTGTACTCTCCTTTATTTATGGCTTATGTCATAAGTTGTGGCTAGACAACTCACAGTCAAAATTGGCTATCTTGCAGTTTTATGTGCATCAGTGTGGATCTTTGGTATTGCTGATTGGTTTATTTCTTCTCTATGGTCAATTTGTGGCTTTAGAACTCATTGACCCCGTTCTCGCTATTGCTTCAATTACTGTTTTTGTCGGTGTCGTTCTGATGAAAATTGAACTGATTAGGTGTACCCGAAAGCAAAGTTAATCTCCTGAAATACCGCTGATAATTAACGGCATATTTACCGAGAGTTTCCTTTCCTGTCATTCACTGATAGCCAATAGAGTGCTAGGCTTAAACTAAATCTTAAGCCTAGCTGACACCGTCCGTTTGCCAATCACAAACAACGGAAACCGGCACTATTTGAGGAAGAGATAACCATGAAACAGCACGAAAAAATAAATTATGTTGAGTACGCTGCTAAAGACTTAGTGGCGACGAAGTCGTTTTTCTCCATGGTGTTTGGTTGGGAGTTTATTGACTACGGTCCAGACTATGCAGCGTTTGCTGATCAAGGTATTGATGGTGGCTTTTATAAAGCCGATGCTTGCAGCCAAAGCGCCAACGGTGGTGCTCTGCTCATTTTTTACAGCGCCGACATTGAGCAAACGTTGGAAAAAGTAATACTCAATGGCGGAGAGATCGTTCGACCTATCTTTGAGTTTCCTGGCGGTTGCCGTTTTCATTTTACAGAGCCTAGTGGTAATGAGTTTGCTGTTTGGTCTGAAGGTTTGGCTGAACAATAAGTTGCAAGTGGCGGAGTGAAGTAATGAGTAAGTGGTTAGCGTGGGCAAAACAGATACAAGCGATTGGTCAGGCGGGTAAAACATATTCTAAAGATAAGTTCGATTTAGAGCGTTTCGCGCAAATCTCTGATATTTCTCATCAGATGTTTGCAGAGCTATCAGACACACCTGTAGAGCGTGTTGCAGAGTTATTCATCCCGGAAACTGGCTATCCTACACCAAAAGTAGATCTAAGAGCTGCCGTTATCAAAGACAACAAAATCTTGCTGGTACGTGAAAGAGAAGATGATTGTTGGTCACTTCCGGGTGGTTGGGCTGATGTGTGTGAAACAGCTTCTCAAGGTATTGTTCGTGAGGTGTTGGAGGAGTCTGGCTACGTAGTTAGCTCACCGCGTTTGGTGGCGATTAAAGATAGAGATGTTCATCCTTATTTTCCTAAGTTTCCCTATCATATTTATAAGATGTTTTTCCTGTGTGAGTTTGAATCTGGCGAGGCGGCGACTAACATCGAAATTTCCGATATCGGCTTTTTTGGTTTGGATGAGCTACCTAAGTTATCGGAAGGGCGAGTTTTACCTTGTGACATTGAGTTGATGTTTGAACATCACAAAGATCCAAACAAAAAAATCTATGTAGATTAGATACAAATATAAAGGCACGTATTGTTTGCCATGCAACAAACCGTACGTGCCCTTTGTTCCTAAGCAGAATCTAAACTCAAGCAACATCCCTATTTTAGTAACATCTTATAGTTAGGTAACACTGTGCTTTCTAACTTTCAACTCTATAGCTTGAACTGGGAAACCATTTCATTGAGTTGTTCTGCAAGCCTTGCTATCTCAGAACTAGAGCTACGGGTTTGATTCGACGCTACTGCGTTTTGTTCAGCAATCCTTTTCACGTTCACGACATTTTCGTTAATAGTTTCTGCAACGGAGCTTTGCTGCTCGGAAGCACTGGCGATTTGCATGTTCATGTCGTTAATTACGCTTATCGCATGGGTGATAGAGTTCAGTGCATTGCCTGTCTTGCTGGCTTGTTCCACACAATTGTCTGCCAATTGTTTACCCTGATTCATCACTTCAACAGTGCTTTGAGTGCCTGACTGGAGTTTCTCAATAATATTTTGTATTTCAGATGTTGAGCCTTGAGTACGTGAGGCCAGTGAGCGTACCTCATCAGCAACGACAGCGAAGCCTCGTCCTTGTTCTCCTGCTCTAGCCGCTTCAATAGCTGCATTTAGAGCGAGTAGGTTAGTCTGATCTGCAATACCTCTTATTACATCGAGGATAGAACTGATGTTGACGACATCTTGCTGAACCCCTGAAAGCTTTTCAGATGAGAGATTGACGCTTTGTGACAAGGTGTTTATGGACTGAATGGTCTGAGTAACAACAGCAGAGCCGGATGTGGCTTCTTTGTCTGCTTCATTCGCGGCCTCGGCTGCTTTTGCTGCGTTATTGGCAACATCGTGAACGGTAGCTGTCATCTCATTCATCGCTGTTGCTACCATTTCTGTCTCGCTTTCCTGCTGCTGAATGCCTTGAGATGTCTGGTCTGTCACCACAGCAAGTTCTTCAGAAGCAGAAGCCAGTTCGTCACTCGCACCACTAATCGTGCCTATCATTTGTTTTAAGCGGTTAGCAGTATTTTGAATCGCGGCAAGTAACATACCCGTTTCATCTTTACTCGTCTCGCCAACATTGACGGTTAAGTCACCTTCAGCGAGTTGATTTGCCGCATCGACGGCTTTATGAATTGGTGTGGTTATCACGGTAGTCAAAATATATGCTGCGACCATACCAACGATAACGGCTACGACTGAGAGGATGATCGTCATTTGAATACTGCGGTCTGTGTTTGCTTCCAATGCGGGGCCGAGAGTATCTTGTTCCTTCATGACGGAAGCTTTAGCGCTTTCAACGTCAGCCGCTACTTTAGGGCCGAGTACATCAAGGGTGTTCTCAATGAGATCATTGCGCTTTTCAATCAAACGGTAAATCTCATGCATCGCAGCAACGTATTGAGAATGTGCGCGGCTAAACTCGGAGAACAGACGTTTACGTTCAGGATCTTGCAGCGTATTGGTGAGATCATCTATCTCTTCCTTCATCGAAACATCCATGTTTTGCACAGCAACGTCGTAGTCTTCTTTTTGGTTGGTCTGTAAGAACTTGGCGACGAATAGTCTGCCCATAAACATAGCTTTTTGGGTATGTCCTGCCTCATATACGGCTTCGGTATTGCCATCTTCGTAAGCAGACTTAATGATGGCTTCTATAGCCACTTTCATTGCATCACCGTTTGGAATCAGTTGTTTGTCGTGAACGTTATTCCTCTGATTTACAAGTTCAACGACTTGAGAGAAGGTACTTTCGTAGTTGGTGAGAGAGGAAACAACGGATTGAGCAAGTTTGATTCGTTCTGGATTGGTAACCCGCTCTTTCGCTTGGTCAAGCAGAGTATGCATTTTGTTTACATACTCTTTGTATTCTTCAATATCTGAGTCGCTTTTTGTGAGTAGGTAGTCTTTCACATTCATGCGAGCCATTAACATGCTGGCTTGAATGTTACCGGCTAAGTTTGTTTCCCGTGCTAATCCCCTATATTGCATTAACCCTTCATCGGTGTTTTTTAGAGCAATAACACCAATGGCCAAAACAATGGAAAGTAACGCCAACACAGCGCCGAAGCCGAGACCCAGCTTTTTTCCCAACTTTAGATCTTTAAACATATAGCCACCTGATTTTTGCCAAACCGACACAAAAATCATAACCACAATTTATATAAGGCAATACTAAAAAAGGAGTAAATTGATTAGAGTTTGATAAAGATCAGGTTATTTAGATGTTGCTAATAAATAGTTTTCTTTATTTATTTGAAGCTCGACACGGCGGTTCTTTATCGAATATTTGCAGTTATTTCTGACTATTCAGTATGTTATTTGTTTTTGCTGTTGATTGTTTGTTGCATAAATATTACGTTCACTGAACAACGCAATTTCACTTCCTAAAGTGAGAAACGCATAACGCAATGGAACTAAGGATAGTTGTGGTATTCATCGAGAAATACAGCCCCATTTGGCAACAAGAAGCAAGTCATCTGAGCGTTCGTGAAGAACAAGCGCAATTTACGATCGGCAATATTTCGCAAGTTGTTGAGCAGTTAAAAGAGACAGAACATCCTCATCTGATTATTTTTGAAGGTAAACCCGTGGGTTTCTTCTTACTGGATTTGGAGTATTCGATCAAATATCAATTTGGTAGCCAAAAAGCGATAGGGATCCGAGCATTATTGGTTGATCAGCACTATCAGGGTAAAGGCATTGCGACCCAAGCCATCAAAGCTCTGCCAAACTATGTAGTGGGGCACTATCCTGATTTTGAAGTCATGCAGCTCACAGTCAATTGCCGTAACAAACCTGCTTACGAATGTTATTTGAAATGCGGCTTTGCTGATACGGGTGAACTGTATTTGGGCGGTCCTGTCGGACCACAACACATCATGCAGTACGTTTTGTAGCGATTAGTTTGTATCGATTAAGTTTAAGGTATCCTTTTTTAAAAAGCCGTTGGAGCGCTGTAAATGGAATTAGAAGTATTTGTGGTGGATGCCTTCACTGATAAAAAGTTTCAGGGAAATTCAGCGGCAGTCGTACCTGTTCTTGAGTGGTTATCAGACGAGTTGATGCAAAATATCGCCGCAGAAAACAACCTTTCAGAGACTGCATTTATTAAAGCCATCGCGCCGAATAGATACGCTATTCGCTGGTTTTCGCCAATTACAGAAATAGATTTTTGTGGGCATGCGACCCTCGCAGCCTCCTATGTGCTGTTACATTTTTTAGAATGCAAAGGGCAGATTGAATTTGTCACATCAAAAGTCGGTGAGCTTCAAGTTAATCAGCTTAGAGATGGACGCATTGAAATGAGCTTTCCCAATCAGTTGCCTGAAATTGTAGAAGATATACCTGCCGCTCTGCATGAAGGTTTGTCTATTCGTCCAGTTAAAGTACTCAGAAATCGGCAAGCGTATTTTGCAGTGTTGTCTAGTGAGCAAGATGTCCGAAACGTCCAATATCATAGTGATAAGCTCAAATTGTTAGCGCCTTACGATGCAGTTGTAACGGCTCAAGCAAATGAGTTTGATTTTGTGTCTCGATATTTTTGGCCAGCAAATGGTGGGGATGAAGATCCTGTCACGGGTTCAATTCATTCTGGTCTAGCACCATATTGGGCTGAGCAACTTGGCAAGTTAGAGCTTACGGCATACCAAGCATCCAAAAGAGGCGGGGTGCTTTTTTGTCAGGTGATTAACGATCGCGTGCTTGTCTCTGGTTTTGGTGTACTGTATTCGCGCGGAACAATTTATATTTAATCGTCTTAGCAATAGCTAACAGAGTGTGGATGTAACAATGAGTTCGAAATTAGACACAGCGGGCAATACCCCTGCGTCACCTTGTATTCGTCAGTGTTGTTTGGATGAGCAAGATATCTGTGTTGGCTGTTTTCGAACCATAAACGAAATCATCCATTGGAGTGCGTCGTCGAACGCAGAAAAAATTCAAATAATAGAACGATGTAAAGAAAGAAAAGTGCAACGTAAACGTTGCTAACTAATGAGAGTGTTGGAGTTGTTATGACAGTTGAGATTCGAAGGGCAGAACCTTCAGATGCAAAAGCGATTAAAAAGATTTATGAATGCAAGAATGCTTATTCGAGCACGCTCCAACTCCCCCATCCATCGTTAACACTCTGGGAAAAACGCACAACGGATGTACCTGATAATGTGTATGTCTACGTTGCTCTTGTTGATGGAGAAATCGTAGGCAACTTAGGCTTCGAAGTTTGCACCAGCCCACGTCGACGCCATGTCGCATCTTTTGGTATGGGTGTCAAAGATGATGTTCAAGGTCGCGGTGTCGGTAGTGCATTACTTTCAACGGTGGTTGATCTCGCTGACAACTGGTTGAATCTAAAGCGTATTGAATTGACGGTTTACAGTGACAATGACAGAGCCATTAACCTTTACAAGAAGTATGGCTTCGCTATTGAAGGTGAATCGAAAGCCTATGCATTTAGAAATGGAGAATATGTCTCTGCATATCATATGGCGCGAGTCATCGATTAATTAAGAGGTTGTATGATGATAACCCTACGAGAAATGGATATTTCTGATTATCAGGCAGTGATTACATTATGGGGACAAACGGATAACCTATCGCTTAGGGATGCCGATTCCGAGCAAAACATCGCAGCGTATTTACAGCGCAATCCTGGGCTGAGCTACGTTGCTCTTGCTGATGAGATTGTGATTGGGGCAGTGCTTGTTGGAACAGACGGTCGCCGTGGATATCTACAGCACCTAGCGGTTGATGAGCGTTATCGTGGTCAGAAGATCGGGCACTCTTTGGTTGATATGTCTGTGCGTGCATTGGCAGAGATTGGGATCTCAAAAACCCATTTATTTGTACTCAATGAAAATCACAGTGCAAAAGGATTTTATGACAAGCTTGGCTGGTATCCTCGTAACGAAGTCACCATGTATTCCTTTAATAGTTCCGATAACCTCAATGTTTAGTTGTGTGTCTACGGAATAACCGTTCATAGTGAAGCAGAAACTCTCGTGAAACCAAAAGCTATCGAGAAACTAAAAAACGGCGCTTTGAGCGCCGTTTTCTACTTTTGCTTTTCTACTTTTGCTGAAGTCTAATTCAGTCTTTTGATTACCACATAAGGTCATCAGGTACGATGAAATCTGCGTACGGGTCATCTTCTGCCGGAATATCAGCTTCTGGCGCTTTTTGTTCAATCACAGTCTTGTCGTCGCGCATCGTGATTTTGTTTGCCACACCGCTTGGGATAACCGCATAGCTTTCTTCATAGCGGGCAATTGCAACGATACCTTTGATTAGCTGATCGCGAATTAGTGACGTTACGTAAAGAGACTTCACTAAAGTTCCGTCAGTGAAGTTGTATTTGATATCACCATCAGCAATATCAATTTTATTCATTGCTACTAGTTGCTTGATTTGAGCACTGATCTCTTTGCTAAGGCGCTGCTCATTTTGTTGCAGGCTAAGTTCTTTGTCGCGCTCTTGCTGAGCTCGTTTGTTTTCTTCAACAGCTGCTTTCACTTCGCGAGCCTGTACACGAGATTTCTTCGAGCCTTTTTGTACTTTTTTTAATTTTTTTTCATTAACCAAGCCAGCCTTTAGCATCTGTTCTTGGAGTGTTAGCTTTGCCATTGATATGTCCAGTTTCTCAAATTTGTGCCATTTTAACGGCTCAGACACTGCAAATAAAGCGCCACTTACATTAGTGGCCATTGATATGAACTACGTGAATGTAGTCGCTTTCTGATACCCCATCTTATTGTTGGAGATGTGATATTTATGCATTGCGAGTCATTGAACAGGGCGTTATATTCAAATTTTAGCTCCTACCATTTAATAATTTTTCACGTGGATCTGAGATATGGAATTAGAGTTATTAGAAGAAAAACATTTCCAATCACTATTTGAGTTTGAGAAAAACAACCGTGACTGGTTCGAGCAATTTGTGCCACCAAGACCATCAAGTTATGACAGCTTTGCCAGCTTCCGTGATATCACCACTAGCTTGATTGGACAGCATGAAGAAGGGACTGGATACTTCTATGTCGTTGTCGAGGATGGTGAAGTGATCGCTCGCGCCAACATTATTGATGTGACTGATGATGAGTGTGAAATTGGTTATCGAGTTTGCCAGAACTGGAGTGGTAAAGGCGTGGCTAGCTTTGCCGTAAACGAGCTAAGTGAGATTGCTCGCGATGAGTTGGATCTCCGTTTGCTTACCGCGAAAGCCGCTACGAATAATCCGGCATCTATGCGCGTGCTTGAAAAGTCGGACTTTGTACGTGTAGGTCAAGAGAAGAACGCCTTTGTGCTTAATGGTAAAACACTCACTCTTGCTTGCTACGAGAAAACGCTCGATTAATAAAGATCGATCAATAACATCATTCTGCTTTTAGTGGCTGTTTTGTAGTGACAGCCACTTACCTTGTTCTGCTCCTTTGAACTCTTTTCTTCTGGTGAGCTCTTTCTGCTAGAGAATAGGCGTTATTACTCTTCAATTTTTAATTCTGAATAGGCATCGATAATGTGCTGCACATTTGCGGTATTGCCATTTTGAATGCGTCGGTAATGATTTAATGTCGCTGTCAGATAACGGTTAGCTGTCTTGGCTTGCTCTTTACTGTTGCAACGCCAAAGTTCGCTACCCGTTGTGTGTATCGGTTTTCTATTTTCGTTGGCAGTAGAGACCAGTAGGACTTCGTAGAAGCGACCGTTTTCTTCCAGCAGAGCTTCTTCTATCAAACCAAACTGCAAGCCAATCAGGGTTTGTCGCAAGGCAAATTGATGATGTACAGGACAAAGTAAGAACTCGATATTTAGAGCTGAGTGATTTTGATGAATTTGTTCAATGAAATGCATCATTAAATCACCACCTACGCCGGCAATGATAACCAAATGTTTCCCTGAGAATTGCTCCAAAGGAAGTTTGGCGACATCTAAGCAGTGGGTATGCCATTTAGCCGATGAATTGGCATAGAAGCGTTGCAGCTTAGCTTCTACTTCTGCCATTAGGCTTGGTACGATATCCACAAAATGGATATTCTCAGCCGCTTGTCTATGAAGAAGGGAAGCGCCAAGAAAACCGTGGTCACAACAGCAGTCCCAAATGTGGTCATAATTTGCAGTGACCATTTGTTCGATTTGTTTGAGTCGTTTGCTGAGTTTCAATGGGTTTACCTAGAGCGTAATTAGACGGGCGAATTCTAGTGGTTTTCTCAGTTTGAGAAAACCGTTATCAGATGATTCGCCTTGTGACGTTACGCTATCGAGCAGAGCAAAAACAATAGGGTCGCACACTTAGCCCCTATTTGAACGTTGGCGCTATTCCAGTTCAACCTGAGGACGGAAGACCATCTCATGCATCACCACATCTTCTGGAAGTTCTAAGATCTGGTTAATGGTGTAGGCCACACTCTTCGCACTCATATATTGAGGACGTTCCACTTCACGGAAGTTGGTATCTGTGCCGCCCGGAAATAACGTCGTTACTTTAATTCCATGTGGCTGGGCTTCTTTCATCAGAATCGAACTGAAACCCGCAAAGCCTTGTTTCATCGCTGTGTAAACACTCATGGTCTCATTGGCGCGTTTGGCGACGGTGCTTACTACGTTTATGATGAAACCTTTTTTCAGCGGCTTCATTACGGTTAGTGCTTCACGGCTTAGAAGTGCTGGTGCGCGTAGGTTTACCGCGTACTGATGATCGAACTCTTCCAAAGTAAACTCTTCAATGGCACATTTTCTAGAGTTCATCCCTGCGTTGTTGATCAGCACGTCGAGCTTGCCAAGCTGATGATAAGCTTTACTAAACATCTCGACAGTTTGAATCGCGCAACTCAAATCCGCTTGGATAGTGAAACACTGAGTTTCTGCTGCCAACTCTGCAAGTTTGTCAGTGTTTCTGCCTGTAGCAACAATCTTATGGCCTTTTGCTGCCAGCAATTTAGTGAGTTCATAGCCGATGCCGCTAGTCGCTCCGGTGATTAGGATATTCATAGCTATTCGCTTTCTTAGACATGGTGAGTGATGAGCTGATAGTGGCAGTATACGGTGGCTACGTAAAGAGAGTTCCGTACAGTAACTCAATGAATTTGGTGTGAAAGCGAGTTTGATTGGCAGAGAATAAAGTCAGGAGAAGTGCATGGTTGAAGTCCAGCTTAGGAAGGAATACGATGGTTCTTCACTAAAGAACGACGTACGTTTGTACACATTTTGCCAAAACGACGGATGTCATCGAAACCGGGCTCATTACCTCTATTGATTTGGTGCTGCCAATAGCTTAATTCGGAATCAACGAGTTCCATGAGCTTCTTGGGGCAGCCTATACAAGTATTGTCAGTACCACATTTAAAGGTGTCTTCATTGTATAGAGGGAATTGTTCCTTCACATCATCAATGATTTGCTGCATGGCTGTAATTCTATCGGGCTTTTTTGACACTTGAGTTCTCGCTAGACCTAGAGGCTATTCCCATAGTTGTAGTAGGGTAATCGAGGTGGTATGTGATTGGCAACAGCATAAGGAAAACAGATGAAAACAATCGGACTGCTAGGTGGGATGTCTTGGGAATCGACGGTGAGTTATTACAAAGCGATTAATGAAGGAGTCAAACAGTCTTTGGGCGGTTTACACTCCGCGAAGATTGCACTTTACAGTGTGAATTTCGACGAAATCGAGAAATTACAAAGAGTTGGCGATTGGGAGCAAGCGGGCGTTGTTTTAGGTGAAGCGGCCAAATCAATACAAGCTGGTGGCGCTGACTTCTTACTTATCTGTACCAATACTATGCACAAGGTTTTGCCGCAAATTGAACAGTACATCGATATCCCTGTACTACATATTGCAGACGCTACAGCGAACAAACTGTTGGAAGATGGTATTACCAAGGTAGGCTTACTTGGTACTGCCTTCACTATGGAGCAGGATTTTTATAAGCGTAGGATCAGCGACAAATTTGGCATAGAAGTGATTGTTCCCGAACACCGAGACCGCGAAGTGATACATCGAGTGATTTATGATGAGTTGTGCCAAGGGCAAATTCTTTCTGAATCAAGAGAGAAATACATCAGTATTATTGATAGCTTACGCCGGCAAGGCGCAGAAGCGGTCATTCTAGGGTGTACGGAAATCGCATTATTAGTCGAGCAACAACACACTCAAGTTAAGCTTTACGACACAACGAAAATTCACGCCGAACAAGCGGTGAAACTCGCACTCTCCAACTAATAAACATCCCCAAATCTACGCTGTGTTTATGTAGATAGAGTTCGTATTGGGGAAAGGATGTAATTCAATACTATGTTTGAAGGTTCTACTCGGTATAGTCTGCCCATTATGATTGCCATTGCTCTGCTTTCGGCATCTGTTGGGCTTTTGTCTGCTATACCTCTGGCTGAATTATTTATGTCAGCAGCTACCATTATTGTTTTGAGGAAACGATTTGGCGTAAAAGTGGTTATTCCAAACTCGCTCCTGATGTTTATCCAAGTGATTTTAGGGATCAGTGTTGGTTCAACGATTTCTCTAGGCGAACTTTCCCATACTCTGAATCCAGCAGTGATATTGGGTTTGGTTATCTGTCTGAT
Source organism: Vibrio sp. HM8-C (assembly GCF_058630515.1). Classification (NCBI taxonomy): domain Bacteria; kingdom Pseudomonadati; phylum Pseudomonadota; class Gammaproteobacteria; order Vibrionales; family Vibrionaceae; genus Vibrio; species Vibrio sp. HM8-C. The sequence goes on along the minus strand of NZ_JBMMKS010000007.1, from coordinate 185,567 downwards.
TTTGCAAACAAGTTGTAGCTTCTGGTGGTTGCACCATAAAGAAAAATGGAATCCGTTTGAATCTCTACTTGGTGCTGTGCCGGGAGCGATGGCGGCCATTTTGGTGATCAGCGAGTCAGGCAATAAACCGTCACCAAAGGTGGTTTACTCACACTCTGTTCGTTTGATTATCCTAATTGTGTTGGCGGGCTTTATTTCAAATACGACAGCTGATGTCGCGATTGAACATACGGTTATTGGCTGGCAACAGTGGGCGTTACTGCTAGGCGTGATCGCAGTCAGTATGCTCTGTGGTAAGCTCTCGCTGCGCTTTGGTATTCCAGCTCCGTATATGATTGCTTCACTGGTGATTGCTGCATTCTGTAATAGCTACATTACGACAGTAGATTTATCAGTACCTTCGTTCATAGTCATCTTTGCGACAGGACTGCTTGGCTCATTGATAGGGGCGCGTTTAGCTGAAACGACTTTACGTGAGGCGATGTCCTACTCCAAAGCGGGAGTATTTGTCACTTTGATCGGCTTATTTGTCGCTGTCGTAACGTCTTATGTTGCGTCTCACCTTCTAGGTATGAGTTGGCTGGTAGTGTTGCTAGCTTGGGTGCCGGGAAGCGTGGAAGCGATGACCGCGGTTGCTCTGCTGCTTGGACTAGAACCTGCTTTTGTCATGGTGAATCATGCGATTCGCTTGTTATTGCTCTACACCTTGCCAGTGGTGTTAAAAAATCGCTTAGAACAATTGAGAGAGCAGCAATAGCAAATTGGCTTGAGTTGTAGATTTACAGTTTCAAAGCAGATAAAAAAGCCCGCTAGCAATAGCGGGCTTTTGTCTGCCTGACGCAGAAATTATTTTGCGAATACGTCTTTAAAATCGCGCTTAAGGATAGGATCACGGCGAGCTTTCTTAAGCTGCTTAGCCATATCCTTCACGCAGTCGTATAGGACTTTGTCCAACAGTTGAGCACGGTACTCTTCTTTGTCTTGTTCTGTCATATCTTTCGGCAGTTGAATGCTTGGAAACTCTTCCATCACATTGATACCAGCGAAAGCTTGGCTAACAGAAATAAGTGCATGAAACTGCTCAAAATTGTCCAAAATGTTTTGCGCACTTGCTGGAAGTTCATCCCAAGCTTCACGAACAGCTTCTTCAGACACTTCGTGAATAGACGTCACCATGTGGTACATCTCTTCTGGTACTTGGTCGAATTCGATTACTTGGCGTAACTCTGGAGAAATGGCTTCTAAGTCCACTGTTGTTGTTTCGTTTTGAGTTGTCTCAGACATGAAAAAATTCTCGATAAGAAAAACTGTAATGCTAGAAATTTTAGGTGAAATGTCAACATAAGCTTTTCATTATTAAGCTATGAAAGGTCGTGAAAGTTATGCTATACGTAACTATATGATTGTAATGGAAAGAGATTAGCATGGTAGCTACCGGTTCCTCGATGCGAATTTTGTTGGTTGACGATGTTCAACTAGACAGAATGCAATTGGCGATTCGCCTAAAACAATTGGGTCATAATGTCGAGGCTGTTTCTAGTGGTCGAGAGGCGCTATTACTTTATCCGCAATTTGATCCTGAGCTTGTCTTGCTCGATATCTCAATGCCGGATATGGACGGTTTTCAACTGTCACAGGAAATCCGCTCTCGTTACCCTGAAGACTGGATTCCAATCATATTTTTGAGTGGTCATGATGAGCCTGCGATTATCGCGCAAGCGATAGAAGCGGGTGGCGACGATTATTTGATTAAGCCAGTCGATAAACTTGTTCTGAACTCAAAGCTTCTCGCAATGCAGCGCATTGCTAATATGAGAAGGGAACTCAAACGCACTAGTGCGAAGTTAGAAGAGCTCAACCGAGTGTTGCAGCATCAAGCTAATGAGGATGGACTAACACAAGTTTTCAACCGCCGCTTTATGGACGAAAAACTCAAAGAGATGATCTCTTGGCATGGTCGCCATGGTGGCTCTTTTACCGTGATCCTGTTTGATGTCGACCAGTTCAAGCCTTTTAACGACAACTATGGTCACATTGAAGGGGACCATTGTCTGTACACCTTGGCGCAGGTGACCAATAAATTGTTTTGCCGCAGCGGTGAGTATGTTGGTCGCTATGGTGGTGAGGAGTTTGTGGTTATGCTTTCTCACAATGAAGATTGTGAAACGGCAGCGGAACGTATTCAAAAGGCCATTCATGAGCTTTGCTATCCTCACGCTTTCAGTTCTATTGCCAATTACGTGACGGTTTCACAAGGCGTTGTTTCCGTCACTCCAACTGGTAAAGAAACCTTATCGCATATCTATGAACTCGTCGATCAAGCCTTGTATCAAGCCAAGACGCAAGGTCGTGACCGTTATGTCATTAAACAAGTGAATTACAGCTAGTGTCTATTTCGTATATTGGGTCAGCTTTCGTTTAATGTTTTCTCGCAACGTCTTGTGGGCAGGGTTTTGTAGTTCTCGTTTGTGATAAACCAAATGATAGGGTGCCATATCGGTTTTTATCGGGCACTCTAAAACTTGTAAGTCTAACTTTTTCGCCCATTTTTGAGCAAAAGACTGGTTAACAAACGCTAGTGAATCGCTTTGTGAAACGTGCAGTACCAAACCAGCCATAGAGCTGCTGACAATATCTGCTTTTCGCTCTTCAATCGGCTCTAGAGCGATTTGTTCAAAACCACGCAGGTTTTCCCAAGTCGCAGAGTTGAGCACATGATGCTCCTGATAATACTCTTGCTTGGTGATTTTTCCTTTGATTCTGGGGTGCCCTTTTCTACACACCACGACTAACGGTTCCCGATGTACTTCTTCAATCACAAATGAACTGTCTTTTGTCAGTATCGTATCGATGATGAGATCGGCCTTTTGTTGTCTCATATATTCGAATAAAGCACTTTTGTCTTGTGGGGACTCAGTAAAAGTGATGTTTTGCATCGGCCAAAGGCTATGCAACACAGCTTCGTTACAATAGACGTTGAAATGTTCTCGCATATGCATAGCATTTTCGATGATATCTAAGGCTTGTCGGAAAAAAGGTAACAGTTGGTAACCTTTCGTTGTCAGTTCTATCCCTCTACCGCTTTTTACAAACAGTGTCTGACCGTACTCTTTCTCAAGTCTTTTAATCGCTGAGCTCACTGCGGGTTGTGTCAGATTCATCTGATCTGCAGCTTTCGTATAGGACAGATTCTCAGCAACAACTAAAAATGTACGTACTAGATTAAGGTCCATAAAACCACCATTCATAAATTTCATTTATGCATGATAAAACAAAAGGTGGATTGTTTCTCGTTTAAATAAGGATTAGTCTACTTTTGATATGTGCATGTTTGAATAGACATTTCTAATCACTAACCGTCAAATGGAGTCTTTATGAGTACAGGTGATAATAAGCGCGCAAGCAAGTTGCTGCTAAATGCATGCACACTTGCTATGGGTGCAGCCTCGATGACCGCCTATGCGGCTGACAAGCCGAATATTCTGGTTATCTTTGGTGATGATGTTGGCTACTGGAACTTAAGTTCTTACAACCAAGGTATGTTGGCTTACACAACTCCGAACATCGACAGTATTGCTAAAGATGGTGCGAAGTTTACTAACTTTTATGCTCAGCAAAGCTCAACTGCTGGGCGCAGTGCTTTCATTACAGGTCAAATGCCGAAACGTACAGGCTTAAGTAAAGTCGGCATGCCTGGAGCGAAAGAAGGTATTTCAGAGAAAGATCCAACAATTGCAACCATTCTTAGAGATATGGGTTACGCAACAGGTCAATTCGGTAAAAACCACTTGGGTGACCGCGATGAGCACCTTCCTACTAATCATGGTTTCGATGAGTTCTTTGGTAACCTTTACCATCTAAATGCAGAAGAAGAACCAGAAAACGTTGATTACCCGCAAGATCCCGAATTCAAGAAGAAATTTGGTCCTCGTGGTGTCATTCACTCATATTCCGACGGCAAGATCGAAGATACGGGGGCACTAACACGTAAGCGTATGGAAACGGTGGACGGTGAGTTCCTTGAAGCGGCTGAAGGCTTTATGGAAAAACAAGTGAAAGCAAACAAACCTTTCTTCACTTGGTTTAACACCACTCGCATGCACAACTTCACTCACCTTCCTGATGAGTATAAAGGTGCAACGGGCGCTGGTTTCTATGCGGATGGTGTGAAGCAGCACGATGACCAAATTGGTCAAATCCTGCAAAAAGTAAAAGATCTTGGTATCGAAGATAACACTATCATCGTTTACACCACGGATAACGGCCCAATGATAAACCTTTGGCCTGAAGCGGGTATGAGCCCGTTCCGCAGTGAGAAAAACACTGGCTGGGAAGGTGGTTTCCGTGTTCCTATGATCATCAAATGGCCTGGTCATATTGAAGCTGGTAAAACTCTAAATGGTATTACTTCTCTAGAAGACTTCTTCCCTACGTTGGTTGCTGCAGCAGGTAACGATAAAGTGAAAGATGAGCTTCTAAAAGGTAAGAAAGCAGATGGTAAGTCATACAAGGTTCACCTAGATGGCTACAACCAACTACCTTACTGGACAGGTAAATCTGAAGAATCAGCACGTAACGAATTCTTCTACTGGAGTGATGACGGTGATTTATTCGCTTTACGCCAAGGCAAGATGAAGTTCCACTTTAATGTTCAAGAGAACGAAACTGGGTTAGATATATGGCGTAAACCGCTGACTAAGCTACGTGTTCCATTTATGTTCGATTTAAGTATCGACCCATTTGAACGTGGTGACACAGGTATTGGCTATGGCCAGTGGATGTATGAGCGTTCATTCTTGATGGGACCTGCAGCTGCAAAAGTGGCTGAGATGATGGAAACATTCAAAGAATTCCCACCACGTATGGAAGCGGGTTCTTTCGTTCCAAAATAACGATATTGGCTGTAGTGTAATGGTGGCGCTCTTCGGAGCGCCATATTTTGAAATAAGGATGTATAAATGACGAAAACTTCAATGCGCGCTTCAACAATGCTGGATGTAGTAGCGTTAAAGTCTGCATATAAAGATCTCAGTGATAAACCCCAATATCAACGCCGCTTTCACGTTATGGCAAAGCCCGGTGGAGCTAAATGTAACATTGACTGCCAATATTGCTTTTACTTGCATAAAGAAGATCTTCTTCATCAACCAAAACAACCCAAAATGGATGATGAAACCTTAGAAGCTTTTGTTAAGAGTTATATTGAGAGTCAAGATGGCGAAGAGATCGTCTTCTCTTGGCAGGGTGGTGAACCCACATTACTCGGTTTGGACTATTTCCGCCAAATCGTCACTTTGCAAAAGAAATATCAGCCAGCAGGCGTTCGTATTGAGAATGATCTGCAAACTAATGGTATTTTGCTCAATGACGAATGGTGTGAGTTTCTAGCACAGAAAAATTTCCTTGTTGGTCTGTCGATAGATGGCCCTGAAGAGATCCACAATAAATATCGTGTCACCCGCAGCGGTAAGCCAACGTTCCATTTGGTGATGAAAGCTGTCGAGACGATGAAAAAGCACGGTGTGCGATTCAATGCTTTGGTCACTGTCAACAACCACAACGTTAAACATCCACTTGAAGTGTATCGATTCCTGACTCAGGAGCTTGGAGTCACCTACATTCAATACAACCCAGTGGTTGAACCCAGTGATTTCAAAACAACGGCGCCACAGTTTTGGAACGATAGCATGATCCCAACCGTAGGCAGTGAACTGGCTAAGCCGGGGCATCCTATGTCGGTGGTAACGGATTGGTCTGTCGATGCTGATGACTGGGGACAGTTCCTGATTGCGACGTTTGAAGAGTGGGTGAACAACGATCTAGGGAGCGTGTTGGTTAACTTGTTTGAAACTGCGGTTGCTCAGGTCATGGGTAAACCAGCTCAGCTTTGTATTACCGCAGAGTTCTGTGGCAAAGGGCTCGCGATAGAACACAATGGTGATGTGTTTAGCTGTGACCATTACGTGTATCCAGAATACAAACTTGCCAACGTTAAAGACCGTCCATTAAACGAGATGGCTTTTTCTATCAGACAACAAGCCTTTGGCACGGCAAAACGAGACTCCTTACCTAAGTACTGTAGAGAGTGTCCATATCTCAATCTGTGTTGGGGTGAATGTCCGAAGAACCGACTACTAAAAACGCCTGACGGCGAAGAAGGGCTTAACTACCTGTGCCCTGGAATTAAAGCATTTTTCGATTACTCGCTACCGATTTTAACGGGTATTTCCGTATTGCTTGGCCAAAATCAGTAGCTTGGGTAAACGAATAGCTTAATTAAAATGTGGCTTAGACAAAGCGATTTATAACAAAACAAAATTTTAGATAACAAAGATTTGCTAGGAATAAATGATCCGTTTGGAAACTACTATCCGTTAGGAAACAGAAATGACAGTTGACGCTATGAATAATCAAGCCCACGCAGATGTGGTCAAATTATTAAACTATTTAGATTCACAAGTGGTAGGGCAACACTCGGTTGTGAAAGGCATCCTGCTTGGTTTACTCAGTAGTGGTCATGTACTGTTGGAAGGTTTGCCGGGCACAGCGAAAACTCGTTCGGTAAAAGCGCTGGCGAATGCATTAACCATCTCGTTTGGTCGTATTCAGTTTACTCCGGATTTGCTTCCGTCAGATGTTACAGGTACAGAGGTGCTTCAGGAATCCGAGGGTAAGTCATCACTGCACTTTCAACCGGGTCCTGTGTTTAACCAAATTGTTCTAGCCGATGAAATCAACCGAGCGCCAGCGAAAGTGCAAGCTGCGCTTTTAGAAGCGATGGCAGAAGGCACAATTACTGTTGCGGGGCAGACACACAATTTGCCGGAGCTGTTCATGGTGCTGGCAACACAAAACCCGATTGAGCAAGAAGGTACCTATCCTTTACCAGAAGCGCAGATGGACCGATTCCTTCTCAAAGTCTGTGTTGACTATCCTACTCACAGTGCTGAAAGAGACATCATTCGCTTAGTTCGTCAGGAAGAAGCGGGTGAGTCATTTTCAGCAAGCCGTGAACGCGTCACCATTTACCCTGCTTGTATTTCCCAAGCGAGAAAAGAAATCACCAAAATTGAACTGTCTGAATTGGTTGAAACTTACATCATCAATTTAGTGATGGCGACTCGCGAACCTGAGCTATACCCAGATTCAAAACTTGCTAACTGGCTTGCGATTGGTGCTAGCCCACGAGCTTCAATTGCGTTAGATAAATGTTCGCGTGCATTGGCGTGGTTAGAAGGGCGTGACCATGTGATTGTTGATGATGTACGCACCGTAGCGCCTATGGTTATGGGGCATCGATTAAGTCTCTCCTACGAAGCACTTGCCGACGGTATTAGCCAGCAAGATTTGGTGATGGAACTTCTGGATGTCGTCAATATTGGGTGATCACTATGATTGATAGGCAAGATTGCTTAGATCCCCGTATTTACGTTGACATCAAACAGCTCAACCGTACGCAAAGCCACGTATCCAACATTAACTTATTGGGCGCTCGTTATTCTCGCGCTCAAATGTCCGGTCGCTATCAATCTCATGCGCGAGGTCGAGGTTTAAACTTCGAAGAGTTACGCCATTATCAAAAAGGCGATGATATTCGTCAGATGGATTGGAAAGTGACGCAACGAACCGGTAAACCGCACGTTCGCAGCTACACCGAAGAAAAAGATCGCCAAATTATCCTGTGTGTTGATCAACGCAGTGCGATGTACTTTGGTTCGGTTAGCCATATGAAGTCCGTCGTGGCTGCTGAAATAGCTGCGTTGATGGGCTGGATGGCACTGGCGCAAAATGATCGAGTCGGTTTTCTTATCTGTGACTACCAAAGATTCCACTGGCGTTCTGCTAAACGTGGTGGCAAATCCTATCTGCTTGGGCTGAACGAGCTGGTTCAAGCTAACCAAAAGCTCAATGTTAAGGCGCAAAATGCCACTAGTGTGGGTATGAGTCACTGGCTTAAAGCGTTACAGGAGAAAAAGCTTAAATCGGCGACAATTATTATCATCAGTGATTTTATTGATGCTGATGAACAGACTCTGCGTCAACTTCAGTATTTGCATCAGCACAATGATGTGATCAGCGTTTTCGTTTCTGATCCGCTAGAATCGACGTTGCCGACGCAGAATCTAAATGCCCCTTGGGTTATTGGCGATGGCGAATTTCAGTTCTCTTTGCAGCAAGGTAAGCAGAGCGAGAAGGCATACGAAACTCTGCAACAGCGCCATGAAGAAAAACGTGACCAACTCAAGAAGCTGATGGCTGCACAGAAACTGCCTTGCATCGAGATTGGCACTCAGGGTGACCATTTTGTTGAACTCGCTAAGTATCTGGAGGTGATGAAGTGATCCCTAAACCGCCAGACAGTTACATGCTGAGAAACCTTCGTGATGTGGAACTGCCTGAAGTCTTCAGTTGGTTTCCTCAAACAATCGGGTGGCAAATCGTATTTATCTTGATAGTGCTGTACGCAGCATATCGAGGTTATCGCTACGCCAAACATTGGTGGAATAATCGTTACCGACAAGAAGCGATCGCCGCTTTGCAATCTCTTCAATCGGACGACATTAACTGGCCTTATAAAATGGTCAAGGTGGTTAAGGCTGTGTTGGTATATCTAGACAAACGCAATGCAGCTTTGTATGGCGTTAACTTGTTATCAAAAATGGATTCTTTTTCTCTATTGAATAATGCAGGTGCGACAGGGTCTGATTTTCGCCATGATCAAGCAATTCAACAATGGTTGGCGTGTACTGAGAACAGCAAATTGGACTATCCAGATTTTGACTATATGCGTGATCGTCTCGTTGTCTGGGTTAAAACACATCAAGCGATAGCTGAAGGTGAGCATGAGTAGTATTGAATTTGCGCATCCTTGGTATTTTTTAATACTGCCACTACCTCTGTTGGTTTACTGGCTAGTGCCTGCTTACCACAGCCGAGAAAGCGCAATCAAAGTGCCTTTTTTCTCTCAGATCCTTGAAGCATTAAACGAATCACCAAAGGAAGCGGCAGGTTTATTGACTTCACAATGGTGGCAAAAAGTTACGTTACTTATTTCATGGTTACTGATAGTGACTGCTTTGGCACACCCGAGCGTGTTGGGTGACGTGCAAACCAGAGAAGAGTTTGGGCGTGATGTGATGGTGGTAGTCGATTTATCAGGCTCAATGGCAGAGCAAGACTTCACTGTGGATGGAAAAAGTTTAACGCGTCTGCATGCGGCTAAACAGGTATTAGAGCAATTTGTGGCTAATCGAGAGGGCGACCGCTTTGGTTTGATTTTGTTTGGCGATTCAGCCTTTGTTCAAACGCCGTTTACAGCCGATCGAAATGTGTGGCTGAGTTTGCTCAATGAGTCTGATGTAGCGATGGCAGGGCAGAGTACGAACCTCGGTGATGCAATGGGGCTTGGCATCAAAGTATTCGAACAGAACTTAGATCCAGAGCAGCAAAAAGTGATGATAGTGCTAACTGACGGTAATGATACTGGCAGTTTTGTTGAACCTATTGATGCTGCCAAAATTGCCGCAGCAAAGGGCATCAAAATTTATATGATTGCGATGGGTGACCCTGAAAGTGTGGGTGAGCAGCCACTCGATATGAACGTGATTGAGCGAGTTTCAGCTCTCACTAAAGCCCGTTCATTTACAGCTATAGACCAACAAGCGCTGAGCGATGCTTACAAGCTGATTGATGAGTTAGAGCCGCAAACTTACAGCATGGCGACGTATCGACCTAAGATCAGCCTGCATCATTATCTGATAGTTGTTTTGGTTGTTCTACATCTGCTGGTGTTTGGTGCTCTCACTATAAAACGACTACGAGAGGTGCCAAATGAGTGATTGGCAGCTTGAATGGCAATATGTTTTGCAGTTTCATTTTTTACGCCCTTGGTGGTTATTAACGTTAATACCATTGGCGATCATTTTTTATCTACGTTGGAAAGTGAGCGCGGACGAAAATCGCTTTGCCTTTTTCCCTGCTCATTTACGTAATGCATTGACAGTGCAGAGTTCAGGGTGGAGCAATCAACTGCCGCTTAAAATGCTGAGCCTGTTACTCATTCTTTCGGTTTTGATTTGTGCAGGACCGGCATGGCAAAGGCAAGCATCCCCGTTTGGTGAAGATTCTGCATCACTAATGATTTTGCTCGATAACAGCGAAAGCATGCAGCAGAAAGATGTAGCGCCAAGCCGGCTCGAACGCGCTAAACATAAAATTACCGATTTAACACAGCTTCGCGCTGGTGGAAAAACCGGTCTCATGGTGTATGCGGGCAGTTCACATGTAGCAATGCCATTAACCAAAGATAATCAGGTTATTTTTCCTTACTTATCTGCTTTGAGTCCCGATATTATGCCCCGCGCAGGCAAAGCGCCTCAAACAGCGTTGCCTTTGTTAGCGCAGCAGATTGAAGCCAACAAAGGAAACACTATTCTTTTGGTGACCGATGGTGTGGATGGCAACACAGCAAATGACTTTGCGCGTTATTTTGGAGCTCGTCCTTATCAGTTACTCATTCTTGCTGTAGGGAATCCTGACGCTGCAGCAGAGTCACCGATGGATATCGCTTCGTTGCAAACCTTAGCTGCAAATACCAATGGAAAACTGATTGAAATGAGTATTGATGATGCAGATGTGGCGCAACTCAATAGCCAAATTGAGCGTTTCATGTTGATCAACAGTGATTCTTCAATGCCTTGGCAGGATGAAGGGTATCGCTTGTTATATCCTTTGGTCTTACTGATGTTGCTGTGGTTTAGAAAAGGCTGGCTGGTTAAGTGGAGCCTAGTGTTGGTAGTGAGTATGCCCTTACTTATGCCCGAATCTGCCAATGCTGCGGGTATGGTAACGAGTAAGTCAGAATCAACTTCTACCATAGAACAACCAACGATTTGGGACAAAACAGAACAGTGGTGGATGGATTTGTGGTTAACGCCCGATCAACAAGCGCAGAGATTGTTTAATCGTGGTGATTACAAGCAAGCGGCTGCACATTATCAAAAGCCATTAAATAAAGGTATTGCTTACTACTACGCTGGGGAATTCAAACTGGCTCATTCTGCCTTTATGCAAGATAACACACCGCAAGGTTTTTATTATGCTGCCAGTGCGTTAGCCAGACAGCGTGAGTATGTGGCTGCTCGCGCTCTGTTAAGGCAGTTGAACGAATTACCTGAGCTTGAAAGCACTCTAAAAGAGAATATCGCTTATAACCTCAAAGTGATTACTGGGCTTATTGATGAAATCGATGACATGAGTAAATCCCAAGCCAACAGTATGGATATGGATCAGGAAGTCTCGATTGAGTTGCCGGATAACCAGCCACAAACGGCTGATGGCGCGGATGAAAATACCTCTGAAGATCAAATGAAAAAGCAGCAGCTTAGTGCTGAGCAAATTTTAGGTGACCCTAAATTGGCGGAAGTATGGTTAAAACGAGTAGAGGCAGACCCTAGTCGCTTCTTGCAGTCTAAATTTCAGATTCAATACAACCAAGCGGGATCATTAGCGCCGGGAGTCGAGGAAACGAAACAATGATTAACTCTGCTCACATTTCTCCTCAAATACGTTCACTTGCAGTCATACGCACTATTTTGCTTATTTGTTTATTGGCAATAAATGGAGTCGTATTAACGCTGAGTGGAGTGGCTCATGCGGATGAATCGCAACCTACTCAAGTGACCGTGCGTAGCTGGCTTGGCAGTAAGCCAACAGATGAGTTGCAAGTTTTCTCACCGACTCAGCAAATTATCCTTAATATCGAAGTGTCTACTAACACTTGGTATACCGCTGGGACAAAGATTTCAGCGTTAGAGATACCGGATGTGCTAGTTAAGCGCCGTAACTCATTTGCTGTGAACTCGACAGTGCGTGAAAAAGGGCAAACGTGGTCTCGACAACTGTGGGAGGTAGTTCTCTACCCGCAGAAGAGTGGTGATTTTACTGTTCCAGCTGTGTCTTTAGACGTACAAGTTTCGGGTAGCAATGGCGAAAAGCAGCAGGTGAAATTGGCAACGCCACCACAGAAATTTCGAGTTGAGATCCCGAGCGCTGAATTGGGTGGAACACAATCTTGGTTTGCTGCAAGTGATGTGACGGTGAAACAAGAGTGGCTAACTTCATCTGAAGATCCAAAAGTAGGAGACGCTATCACTCGTGTGATAGAGATTCAGGCACAGGACTCACTGTCGGTATTACTGCCGACTATGATGACAAACTCTGTCAATGATGCTTGGCAGGGCTACTTGAATCCTCCCAAACTGGTTGATACGCAAAGTCGTGATGGCTACATTTCAAAGCGTAAAGATAGCCTCACCTATGTGTTACAGCAGGGTGGTGATATTCATTGGCCAAGTATAGAAATTTGGTGGTGGAATACCAAAGCTCAAAGTTTGGAAAAGGTCTCCATCGAAGGTTACAAAGTTCATGTGAAACACACATTCGCCTCATGGCTAAAAGCCTATCGCTACGTATTAATCAGTTCACTGATTTCTGCACTTGTGCTGGTATTTATCCTATTTGCTACGCGCCGCTATTACCGTACTCATCCTTCACCTCAGTGGGTAAGCTATTACTTAGCCGTTTTAAAAGGACGGTGGCCAGTTGCGCGTACTCTATTGTACAAAAAGGCTCGCTCAACGACAGGGAACATAGTGATGAACGAAACTCTGCAAAGCAAAAAGTTACAAGACAAAGTATCGCTAATGCAGAAACAGGAACCGAACCGCAGACTAATGATCCAACTTTGGCGAAATATAAAGCGTAAAGCAAAACGGGATAAGTTTATTTCTAAAGCATTACCTGAATTAGACAGCATCAATAAGTAATATTTATGTTGATGAATTAATCTCTGATTATGATTTGTAATTATCTATATACAAACCTTTTCAATATATCTAAAAATAATGGACATCGTGTGTCAGTCATTTCTGTATTTTTTATATTCGTGATGTGTACAAATTTTTGATTTATTCACAGCCATAGAATAAAGGTTCTATTAAATGGCTTCTTATAGGCCAAAGTACTCAAAGTCAGTGACAATATTCAACTAGTAAGCCCTATGAAAAGAAGCCTGAAGTCTGCCATTCTTATCCCATTTGTTATCATATTTTTCATTACCTTTATTGGTATCTCTTCTGTTCAATTGTATAAGTTTGAACAGCGGCTAGGTGTCATGGGGCAAAAGAAAATGTTGTCCATTACTAATAGCATCAAGCTTAAGTTAGATCATTTTCTAAAAGAGCCTTTGCATCTAGGAATGACGATCGGCAGCCTAATTACGGCAGACTCTTCGAAAAATACGCATGATTTATCGAATGTACAACACTACCTTCGTTCAACTATTTCAGATGTTTATCATCAACTTCCTCAAATTGATGTGATTGGTTTTGGAACGGATTCAGCTGAGTACGTTGGCTTTCGAAAGGCCGAAGACAATCAGAGTCATTTGATATTAAAAGACGCTCGAACGGATGGGAAGATGACCTTCTTTGAAGGAGACTCAACCGACAGTGATACAGTCATGACGGTGAACAATTTCGACCCTAGAGAAAGGCCTTGGTATCTTTCTGCACTTCAAGCAAGCAGTCCTGTTTGGTCAACGGTTTATAACAGTATTGATATATATAATAAAACCAACGCCACTATTTCAGCTGTTATTCCAATTACAAATTATGCTAGTGATGTAGATGGTGTTTTATCTTTAGATATTAGTATAGATACATTGGCTGATTTTATGTTTGATTTGAAAAATAACTACAATGTGATGGTTTATATTTTCAATGACAACGGAGAAATTATTTCTCATTCAGGTTCGGATAATATTGATAACTTTAGTTATCAACGTAATGTCTCTCGATTAAGTGCTGCGATTGATCCTGTGGTGATTAAAAGCCTTAGACATATGTCGACATTTGATTTTAATAAGTTAGACGATTCGATTAGCTATGAAACGAACGTTTCTGGGGAGACTTTTTATAACAGTGTCACCCCTTACATTACGGTAAATGATAAGGACTTTCGTTGGTATATAGGTGTGTCCGTTTCTAAAGAATCTATGTTTGAGGAGACTCTGGAAAACCGAATTTTGAGTTGGCTGATTGGTATTGTGATATGTGCGATAGGCTTACTTTTAGTGGCAGCTTACATAAAAAGAATCATACTCCCTATCGAGCTCACCATCTCAGCCGCAAATAAACTCGCATCGGGTCATAAGATTGGCAAGATTGCTAAAGGCAGTAACATCAAAGAAATACAAATGTTGGTTATGAGCTTTAACCGTATGTCGGTGAAAATCGACAGAACGATTAGCAAACTGAAAAATCAAGCGTATGTTGATGATTTGACAGGGCTACACAGTAAAGCCGGTTTGGTTGATAGCTATAAAAACATAGATAATCGCCACGGTACTTTGTTTGTGTTCAGTATTAGTGCTTTTAAGAACATCAACGACTCGCTCGGGTATGACAAAGGTGACAAAGTATTGAAAGAAGTGGCCTGCCGGTTGCTCAAATTCACCGAAGAAGGCAGCCTGATTGCTAGAATTGATGGCGGTAAGTTTGCTTTACTTTCTCCAAGGGAGCTGGATTTCAGACAGTCTAAAACCTATGCAAAGAGCATTAAGCAGTTTTTAACTGAAAGTTTAGTGATTGATGGGGTGGAAGTTGCATTCAGAATCTCTGTCGGCGTAGTAACTGATACTCAGGTGTATTCTGGTATCGAGCAGTGTTTAAGAAATGCCAGTGTCGCATTGTCAAATGGCCAAAAAGGGCAAGGACGTATATTCCACTTTAGTAGCGAAATGCTAAAGAAAATTGAGCATAAAACTCAGATGTGTGCCGATATTAAACATGGTATCGAGAATCACGAATTTGTTCCCTTTTATCAACCTATTGTCGATTTGAAATCAGGCAAAGTCGTTGGTGCTGAAGCTCTGGCTCGCTGGATGTCACCTAAGCTTGGTATGGTTGCGCCAGATAAATTCATTCCAATTGCTGAAGAGAGTGGTTTTATAGACCAACTGGGTGAATTGATCCTGCTTCAGGCTTGCTCAGATATTACAAAAGGTATTGCTGAAGGCAAATGGTCTTCTGATTTCAAAATGCACGTCAACATATCCGTGTTGCAACTTTCCCGTTCGTCATTCTTGACGACGTTGCAAGATATTATGAACAGCACTCGTGTAAACCCGAAAAACCTATCTCTGGAGATTACTGAATCTGGTCTTGCGGAAAACAAGGGTATATTCAATCGCAATTTAGAAGCGATTATTGCGATGGGAATTCATGTTTCCATTGACGATTTTGGCACAGGTTACAGTTCACTTTCGTATCTGCAAGAGCTGGATTTTGATTGTCTCAAGATTGATCGTGCGTTCGTCAGTACCTTAACAGAAGACAACGTCGACTCTTCGTTGACAGCGATGATTCTCAATATCTCTAAAACTATTGATACCTACGTAGTGGCTGAAGGGATAGAAACGGAAACTCAAGCTAAGCTACTAAGTAGTCTCAATTGCCAGCTTGGACAGGGGTATTTCTTTGGCAAACCTACTCCTTATTCTAATTGGAGCTACTAGCTCAAACAGTTAAAAGCAATTGGTTGTATATACAATATGGCAATCGGTGCTATTGTGTTAACCACTAGTCCAAAGTGCTGGTGGAATAATAATTATCAGTAAGGAGAACGTCGTGAAATTGGCTCACTTAAAAAAATATGCTCTAGCTATATTGTTAAGCTTGGCTTCTCTCAATCTTGCTTGGGCAGCCAAAGATCCATTGCCGTCTTGGAACTCTGGCCCATCGAAAACAGCGATTATCAACTTTGTTCAATCGGTAACAAAAGCCGATTCACCGGATTTTGTTCCAGTTGCGGAACGTATCGCAACGTTCGATAACGACGGAACACTATGGTCTGAACAACCTATCTATTTCCAAGTGCAGTTTGCACTTGATCGAGTAAAAGCATTAGCACCTTCCCATCCTGATTGGCAGACTGAAGAGCCATTTGCGAGTGTGTTGAAAGGCGATATCAAGAACCTGCATACCGAAGATCTTATGAAAGTGTTGTACGCCACTCATACTGGTATGAATACGGAAGAGTTTGATGCTATTGCTAAAGAGTGGATTGCAACAGCGAAACACCCAATCACAGGTAAGAAATACACAGACATGGTTTTCCAACCGATGCTCGAACTGCTTGATTACCTACGTGCAAATGACTTTAAAACGTTCATCGTTTCAGGTGGCGGTACGGGCTTCATGCGTGCTTGGGTTGAATCTGTGTACGGTATTCCGCCGGAGCAGGTGGTTGGTACCACCTTCAAAACTGAGTTTGTTATGAACAACGGAGTACCAGAGATCAAACGATTACCAGAAATTTTGGTTAATGATGATAAAGAAATGAAAGCGCTGGAAATTTACGAGCGCATTGGTCGTCAACCGATTGCCGCTTTTGGCAACTCCGACGGTGATTTAGCTATGTTGCAATGGACATACGCAGGCGAAGGCTTACGTTTCCCTATGTACATCCACCATACCGATGAGAAACGCGAATTCAAGTATGACCGTGAGTCGCATGTAGGTCGTTTGGATAAAGGTTTGGACGAAGCAAAAGCGAAAGGTTGGACTGTCGTGGATATGGCGAAAGAGTGGAAAACCATTTATCCAAACTAATGTTATCTGAACGAATGCTATCCAAGCTACTGCTATACAAACTGATCGCACCTGCTAGTGAAAATGTGCAGTAATAGAAAGAAATAAGAAGCCGCAATTGAAGAGATTGCGGCTTTTTTTATACGACGATTAACTCGATATTTTTTGAACGAATTTTTGATTGAATTTCGTCATCGAGGTTGGTGTCTGTGATTATTTGGGTGGTATCAACCAAATCACATGCCTTATACAGAGAATAAGCACCGTATTTCGAGCTGTCCGCAATCAGGACTTTCTTGTTGGCGTTAAGAATAATGTCGCGCTTTAACGCTGCTTTTTCGTCTGTCGGTGTAGTTACGCCTTTTTCTAAACTCCAGCTATTGCAGGTTAAAAATGCGATGTCTGGGTTTATTGAGCGTAACAATTGTCTACCGTGCTCGCCAATGGTGGATTGGCTGCTGTGGTCGACAGTACCGCCTGTAACAATGACTTCAATCTGCTTAAATTCAGACAAGAACAGTGCAATATGCAGGTCAACCGTAATCACTCTGATCGGCAAATGAATAAGGTGCTTAACCAGTGCCATTGAAGTTGTACCCGCATCGAGTACCACTGAGTCTCCAGCTTGAACTAATGCTGCTGCCGTTTCTGCAATGTTCTGTTTCTCACGCATACTGCGCAGCATTTTTTCATTGGTGGTTGGCTGATTCGCAACGAATCGGTTTAATGAGACACCGCCATGAGTTCGAGTGATGACACCTTGTTCATCAAGTTTGATCAAGTCGCGGCGAATAGTGGCGGGAGATGCCGCCACAACTTTCACTAAGTCATCGACTGTCACCAAGTTATGGTGTTTAAGGTATTCAATTATCTGCTCAACGCGGTGATTTTTCATACATTGCTCAATTTGACCGCCAACTCGACGGATTTAACCATACTTTCTGGGTTCGCCTTACCTAACCATGCAATGTCAAACGCAGTGCCATGGTCTGCTGAGGTACGGAAAAACGGTAACCCGGCCGTGATGTTAACACCATCGTAAAAGCCCATCAATTTCAACGGGATGTGACCTTGGTCGTGGTACATAGCGACAACGATATCGTACTGACCTTGAGAGGCCTGTAAGAACACGGTATCTGGCGGACAAGGGCCATAAACATCCAAACCTTCTTGCTTCATGGTTTCGATACAAGGGTTTAAAATTTCGATCTCTTCATGGCCAAATAGACCATTTTCGCCAGCATGTGGGTTCACGCCTGCAACAGCAATTTTTGGTTTAGCAAAACCTGCTTTTTTCATGAATTCGTCGGCGATTTTAATAACAGTATTTACTCGAGTTTTGTTGAGTGTCTGTAAAAATTTAAGTAATGCAATGTGAGTGGTTACATGGATAACGCGCAAAGTGTCAGTGTAAAGAACCATTGCGTAATCTTTCGTATTTGTAAGTTTTGCAAGCAGCTCCGTATGACCAGGGTAGTGGTGACCTGCTAGATGTAATGCTTCTTTATTCAAAGGCGCAGTTGCAATAGCACTAATTTCGCCTTTTAATGCCAGTGCAGTCGCCGTTTCTATACAGCGGTATGCAAGATCACCCGCTTGCGCTTGTACTTTACCGAACTCAAAATTGTCTAGGTCAGCTAAAGGCGTATCAAGAACGTTCACGATTCCTGATTCAAACTGAGCTTCGCTGACTTTGTTGATGATGTTGATTTTTTGTGGCTTAGCCAATTTTTTATCGATCACCATTTGAAGAATTTCTGCACTGCCAATCACAACGCAATTGGTTCCGGACAGAGAATCTGTTTCGAGTGCTTTAAGAATGATTTCAGGCCCTATCCCTGCAGGATCGCCCATTGTGATACCAATGACACCTTTCATTGTCTGACCTCTTTATGTAATTGTTGAATAACTTGGGAAAAAGTAGCGGGTTCGCCAAAGCCACCAGCTTTAGTAAAAATGGGGAACGGAGTGAAAGTGCTGTTCAATGTTCCCCAAGGGACACAACCTGCAACTCTGCCTCCTATCTGATAAGAGGAAGCTCCTAAGTGTTGAGCGGTAGCGATAGCAATATCGCCACCACATAGAATCATTCCACCGATATATGCGTTCGCTGTTTTGATGATTTGAGAAGCAAAGGAGGCAAGGCATTCACGAACATGTTCTGCAAGCTGTTGTTGGCTAAGTTCATGTTGCTCAGCAATGGCTTTTAGCTCGTGTCTCAGTTCGACATTCTTGCAGCTGCGAACCACACAGTTCGAACCTTGCTTTAATACTTCAATGGCTTGGTCAGACTTTGTCTCAAGATAGCTTGTCCAATCAGGTGATAGCAGTTTCTCAAGCTCTAGGTCGATGACTTCGGCGTCTTTGTTATCAAGCAAATATTGAGACTGTTTTAACGTCATTTCACTCATCGAACCAATCACGGCCAGTACTGGTGCAGGGCTATGTCTAAGCTCTGTCAGAGGAGAGGATTTCTGAGCGACAAGTGAATAAGTTAACTCACCGGTAGTCACGAATACCGTAGGAACATTGAGTTGACTTGCAGCATGGTAGAGATCAAAGAGATCGGTATGAGATTGCGCATCACATACGATAATTTTGGCACCTGAATCATAAAGTTGAGCAAAATTTTGTGCATGTTGCTCACTATTGACGTCTGCTAGCAGATATTCGATCGTAGCAGCGTTAGTTTGAAGCTCAATGATATCTTTGATTCTTGAAGAGCGAATCGGTGATTTAGGATCGGATGCAAACTCTGTTTCAGACAGTGGAACATCGTTGACGTAGCATAGCCCACCAACGGTTTTTCTTTTCGCATTGGGAGCGGCAATCGCAACAATGGATAGTGCATAACCTGTTGCCAATAGCGCTTGAATTTCGCTTCCGATGTTTCCACGTAGCGTTGAGTCAACTTTCTTTATTAATAAAGGTTGTTTCTGTGCAAGCTGAAGATTGATGGACGTGTTGGCTAATTGATCTTTAGCTTCGTTGCTTGCCAAATCTCGGGAATTGGTACAGATGACACCAACACTTGAGTTGTTGTCATGACTGATCTCATCCGTAAGTAATACCTGCGTAACAATACCAGATGACGCAAGTGCGACACCTATATCGTTTGCCCCTGTAAAATCATCGGCAACTATATAGCGAGGTATGTTAATTCCTTCCTTCATAGCGACATCTGTACTCCAAGATTTATCGACTTCAGTTATTCTAATCAAAAAATCATTAAAATAAAGCAATTTTTGATTAAATTTAATCATTATGATTATTTGTGAGCTAAATCCCGCATTTGAATCTGGCTTTTATGTATAAATATGATTGTTTAATGACGATGATGATTGAATTTAATCAATCAAAGTAGGGGAAAGGAATGAACATCTTTACAACAGTGATTAGTGGCGGCATCGAACAGATGTACCAAGTTTTGTCTAATGATCAGCACTTATTGATTATGACTGATAGCAATGTCATCAAGCTCGATAAGGTTCAGTCACTTGTTTCATCACTGGAAAAGCAAGGTTATCAATATACACTAGTCAGCGATTTGCCTGCAGAGCCAACCAACCATGATGTGGAAAGCTTGATTGATAAGTTACCGGCTGAGGTTGGTGTCGTTGTCGGGATTGGTGGCGGAAGTGTATTGGATATATCAAAACTCATCTCAGTACTTTACGCTTCAAACACTGATCACTTAGATAATTTCAATCGTCTATTAGAAGGTGAAAAGCCTGCTGCAAGAATTCCTCTCGTTCTTGTTCCAACAACCGCAGGGACAGGCGCTGAAGCAACACCGAACTCAATTATCGCGCTTCCAGAAAAAGCCACAAAAGTTGGTATTATTTCCCCTGTGATGTTGCCGGACTACGTAGTTTTAGCCCCAGAATTGACGACATCAATGCCGCCGCATATTACGGCTTCTACTGGAATTGACGCACTTTGCCATCTCATCGAATGCTATACAGCAAGTGTTGCGAACCCTGTTGGGGATAATTATGCCTTGATTGGTATGCAGAAATTCTTCTCAAACATTGAGCAAGTGATTGAGAAACCTCATGACTTAATGGTGCGTTTAAACCTACTGTGGGCTTCGTACTACGGTGGCGCTTCAATTTCTCACTCTGGAACGCACTTGGTGCATGCGCTCTCTTATCCGTTGGGTGGCAAATATAAAATCCCACATGGTTTAGCGAACTCATTACTGCTTGTACCAGTAATGAAGCATATCTACAGCCACTGTGAAGAAAAATTAGCCAATGTTTATCGCTTACTTCCTGCAGCTGACCTCTCGCTATCAGAATCTGCCATGGCAGCTGAACTGGTTAAATATCTTGAGCTGTTAGTAATAAAGCTCGGCTTACCGACGCGTTTAAATGCAATTGGTATTGAGAAGCATCAGCTTCCTGAGCTGGCAGAAAGTGCGATGCAAGTAACACGATTACTCAACCATTCTCCGGTAAAAGTTTCACAGCAAGATGTGTTGGAACTTTATCAAAGTATTACAGATTAAGGACAAGCTATGACAACCCCAATTACAGGTCCACATGTTGCGATTGTTACGCCATTTGACGCTCAAGGATCGCTAGATGAAGAAGCACTAAGATTTCAAGTTCGTCGCCAAATATCAAACGGAAACAAAGTGTTCTGTAACGGAACCAATGGTGAGTTCTTTGTCTTGAGTGATGAAGAAAAGCGTCGAGTAACCGAAATTTGTTTGGATGAAGCTAAGAGCAGCGATCTAGTCGTCACACATATCGGCGAGACACATTTGGCGCAAACTATCGCTCACGGTAAAGACGTTGCCGCAATGGGAATTAAAGCGGTATCTGTTATTACTCCTTGGTTTTCAGCATTGCGAGCGAACGAGTTAGTACGTTATTACCAACAAGTCGCTGATGCAGTTCCTGTTCCTGTTTATCTCTATAACATTCCAGCGCGTACAGGTAACACTATTACACCTGAAGTCGCAGCTGAACTTGCTAAACATCCAAACATTTACGGCATTAAAGACAGTGCGGGATCGTTGGAAAGCTTGCAAGGATTTCTTTCTGTTAGCAACGAAGCAGAAAATTTCGATGTTTTAACAGGACCTGATTCTTTAATTCTTACTGGTTATCAACTGGGCTGCGTGGGATGCATTTCTGGAATTGCCAATATCGTACCTGATTTGGTTAACCAAGTTTATCGCGGCTTTAAACAGGATGAGCAGGGTTTGGCTAACAAGGCTCAAGAAAGAATTAACTATTTAAGATCAACGCTGTATCCAATCGCTTTTGCTCCGGCGGTTGTGAAGAAAATGATGAATTTACTGGGTGAGAAGGTTGGTGAAAGCCGTTATCCAGTTCATTTTACGGAGGAAGAAACCGAAAAAATGTTATCGATGTATAACGGATAAATAGCGTTAGAAATATTAATAATAAGGATACCCTACAATGTTAAATAAACACTTTAAATCTGCTTTTAAAACCGCTGTATTGTGTTCCACATTAGTCGCTGGTGTTGCTCATGCGGCATCTACGGCAAGTATCATTTCACAACCACCAGGCAACGGTTGGTATACATACGGTACAACATTTTCTCAACTGATTCCTAAAGCGACCAAAGACGAATACAAAATTAAGCTTATTCCTCGTGGGGGCGGTATGACAAACCCTGTGGTAGTTAACGAAGGTAAAGCAGATTTTGGTTTTGCTACGTCGAACGCAGCAGTTTGGGCTCGTGACGGTCTAACGGATATTTATCAAGGTCGTACTAACAAAGAACTAAGAATGGTTCTAGATGATGTTCAGCAAGCGTATACCATTACAGTTGCTCGTAAAGGCTGGGTTGAACAGACTGGTAACGATACTTGGGAAAAAATCATCAACGCAGATAAAGTCATTATTGCGATGAAGCCTACTGGCTCTCAAGTTCCAATTATTGCTGATTACATTTTTAAATCTCTTGGTACTGATTTTGAAACTCTTAAAAATCAGGGAAAAATCGTTCAAATGGGTAGCGGTCAGGCTAGCCAAATGATGCGCGACAACGCAATCGACGTATATATCGATAACGTTCCTGCAATGCATCCAAACCTAACAGAAATGACGTTAACGAGTGACGTTACCTATATCCCTTATTCTAAAAAGACACTAGAAGATCTAGCGAAAGTTGGTTTACCTACTGGAACAATGCCTGCTGGTACTTATGATGATCAAACTGCAGATTACATTAACCCAGTCAGTGCTACGGTATTCCTAACTAACTCAAAAGTAAGTGACGATGTGGTTTATAACGTGACTAAATCACTAATTGAAAATCAAGCTGAGATTAAAAAGACACATGCTCCTCTAAAATTCTGGCATCCAGAAACCATTGGTTCACATGACAAACTCGTAGAGCTACACCCTGGTGCACTGAAATATTACCGTGAGCAAGGTTGGCTTAAATAAGTTTTAGTCATAAGGACAACCCAAGAGATGTATGCACGGATTCCCGCATACATCTCTTACCAAGAGTCTTATAGGTAGAGCCCGTTGGTTCGGTAAGTAGGATATAGCTATGAAATATCGTCATTTTATGAACACTATAACGGCAGTGATTAGTATTGCTTATTTAGTGTTTTTACTTAGACAGTTCTTTTTTCCGGTTTCACCACTGACTGCTGCAAGTATTCATGTATACATGGCAACAGCACTGGTTTTATGTTTCCAGCCTTTAGAGTTCAAAAATCAATCCCTTCTGTATTTAGGAAGAGTTGTAAACCTTATTTTTGTCGGGTTAACGTTAACCGTTGTTTATCACTACTATACCGCGATTCCACGTTTGGAGACTCGATTAGAGATGATAGATGACGTACTTTTCGCAGATAAATATGCATTCAGTGTTGGTCTGTTAATGCTATTTGAAGCAGTAAGACGTTCTGTTGGTTTATCATTGTTATCAGTTGTTATTGTTTTCGTTATATATGGTTTCTTTGGGCCATCTTTCCCAGGATGGACTGCTTTTGACGGATTCGATATGGACACAATGACTGAGCTAATCAGTATGCAAGCTGATGGCTTGTTTGGTATTACTGCAAGTACGGCCATTAACTTTGTATTTTTCTTCGTAATGTTCGGTTGCGTATTCACAATGACAGGTGGTGGCAGTGTTTTCATCGACTTAGCAATGAAAGCCACAGCTTCTTTAACTGGTGGTGCAGCGAAGATGTCACTACTCGGTTCAGCACTATTTGGCATGGTTAGTGGTTCGGCAGTTGCCAATACGACGTCGACTGGTGTTCTTACTATTCCAATTATGAAACGCTCTGGTTATACGAAAGAACAGGCGTCTGCGACGGAAGCTATTGCATCGACTGGTGGTCAGTTAATGCCTCCAATCATGGGTATAGCAGCATTTGTGATGGCCGATATGCTTGGCATTCCATACGCTGAAATTGCCGCGGCTGGCATTATTCCTGCGACCGCTTTCTACTTTGCGCTATTCGTCATTATTGATTTAAGAGCTCGTAAAACAGGTGTGGGTAACATTGCGAAAGAAGATCTGCAATTTGAGCCTATTATGCCTCGTCTTCATTTGCTAATTTCACCAGTATTTTTGGTCATTGCTCTGATTTCTGGTTACTCAGCGCCTTATGCTGCATTCGTTGGTACTGTGTTTGCCTTAGCAGCTCCATTGCTACGTAAGAACACTCGTTACAGCTACAAAATTATTTACCCGATGGTAATGGATATTGCTAAGCAGATGTCTTGGGTTTCAGTACCCCTCGCATCTGTGGGTATCATTATGGTGCTCGCAACTCAATCTAATTTAGCCTTCAAGTTTGTAGAAATACTAAGCTCCGTTGGACAAGATAATCTCTATTTATCGCTGATTATGGTGATACTTGGTTGTGTCATTATGGGGATGGGATTGCCGACCGTTGCAGCTTACATTATAGGTTCTATTATTTTCGCTCCAGCACTAGTTTCAATGGGAGTAGATGTCCTAGCGGCAAACATGTTTATCATGTACTACTGCGTGCTATCAATGGTTACACCGCCTGTAGCACTTTGTGCATACGCAGCATCCGCCATCGGACATGCAGACTCATCTAAGACGGGTTTTATTGCGTTCTCATATGCACTCGTTATTTTCCTAATTCCATTCAGCTTCATTACTGACCCTGTAGTACTTTGGCAAGGTAGTTGGTATATGATACTTGTGGCATTTATGGGTATGTTAATGGCGACATTCTGCTGGGCGGTGTTCTTGCAAGGTTGGCTGAAGAAAAACCTGAACGTCTTTGAGCGAGTTCTGTTCCTAGTAGCGAGTCTAGGGATTGTTCTTGACAACTCGGCAACACCACTTTGGTTCTTGTTCCTGGCTGTGGCGGCAGGATTAATTGTCTGGTGCTGGAAGTCTTCACCAAGCAAAGTTCCAAGCGTAACTTTAGTTTAATTCTTCCTTTTAACTAGCCCTCTTAATGAGGGCTAAATTTACCCTCTACATAAAAAATCCAAACAATGGAGTAGATTCAATGAATCAAGAAGTCATTACAGTTGTACGAGATGGCAAGTTGACTGCGACCAATGGTCAAATTTCTACCGCAATGTTACCTTCTGACTACCCACAAAACCATGCCTCGAATTTATTAGTACTACCGAACGGTGACATCTTGTGTACTTGGTTTGCCGGCACACAGGAAGGTGTCGCTGATATTTCAATCTTATGCTCACGACTACGTAAAGGTTCAGATGTTTGGGAACCGGCAGTGAAACTGTCAAATGATCCTGAGCGATCAGAACAGAACCCTGTACTATTTTTAGACCCTGACAATACTCTTTGGCTGCTTTGGACTGCGCAAATTTCCGGTAATCAAGATACGGCGATTGTACGTTACAGAAAATCAGACGATTTTGGTGAAACTTGGCAGGACATTGATGTTTTGATTGATAAGCCTGGCACATTTATCCGCCAGCCTATTGTGGTTCTTGATAATGGCAACTGGCTACTACCGATTTTCAACTGCACAGTAAAACCTGGTGAGAAATGGGTTGGAAACTACGATACGAGTAGTGTGAAAATTTCTGAAAACAAAGGTAAAACCTGGCGAGATGTTGATGTTCCTGAAAGCCTCGGTTGTGTTCACATGTCAATTGCATCACTTAAAAGTGGGTCTTTAATTGCGGTTTATCGTAGTCGTTGGGCGGACAATATTTATCAAAGTTATTCCCATGACAATGGTGAAACATGGACTGAGCCTAAAGCGACAGCGCTACCTAATAACAACTCATCCATTCAGGTTACCGCGTTGAATAATGGTGATTTAGCGATGGTCTTTAATAACATGAGTGCTGCTGGTGCAACTGATCGTCGTAGCTCTCTTTATGATGAAATTGAAGATGACAGCGGCGCAGTAGAACCAGAGATCATTGATGGCAAAAGTGCATTTTGGGGTGCGCCACGAGCACCAATGTCACTGGCAGTATCGAAAGATAACGGCGAGAGCTGGACTATCGTTGCGAACCTTGATGAAGGTGATGGTTTCTGTATGACGAACAATTCACAAGAGAAACTCAATAGAGAGTTTTCTTATCCGACGATTACTCAATCGGAAGATGGCGTTGTTCATGTCGCTTATACCTATTTCCGTCAGGCAATTAAATACGTTCGTATTAACCAACTGTAATTAATCAAAATATGTGTAGCCCGATAACTCATGGGGCTACATTTTCTCCAAGGGATACTGTCATGATATGTGGAAGCTTATTTTCTTTACAAACTGCGGGATTACCCGCTCCATTCAAAAAAATCCTCTCTTCTCCTAAATGTACATTTGAAGCTTTAACGAGTGCGGATGACCATAAATTACAACTCGCTGGTGAAGACTGGTTCTGTAATATTGGCCCGTCATTGACTCAGGAAGCTGAGTTGCGTCATACAGAGTTCCACAAATTGTACGCTGACATTCAGGTTGTATTGGATGGTGAGGAAATTATCAATTATGGTGTACTCAATTGTATGGATGAGCAAGCCATTGAGAAAAAGCCAGATTTACTAATCTTGAGTCAACCTAACCTTACACATTCAGTGCACCTGAAACCGGGAGATTTTGCCATTTTCTTACCGGGAGAGCCTCATCAGGCTTTATGCATGGTTTCTGAACCAAAACCAGTGCGTAAAGCGGTCTTTAAAGTGCCATTATCAATGATTGAGGAACGGCTATGAGTCGCCACGCATTAGTTACTGGCGTCAGTTCAGGTATCGGGCAAGCAATTGCAGAGACCCTGCTATCCAAAGGTTGGAGGGTTACGGGATTAAGCCGAACCAAAGTGGAGCATGAAAATCCTTACTTTGTCAGCCACTCTGTAGACCTGTTTGATACCAATAATTTGGTGGCGTGTTTAGAACAATTACCTCAGGTTGATGCGGTAATACATGCCGCAGGAAAAATGGTGGCGGCGCCGCTAGGGGAGCTAAATATAGAAGAGAGCCGATCTATATGGCATCTCCATGTTGGTGTGGCAGAAATACTGGCTAATCATTTTGCGGATAAGCTTGGCGACGGTGGCAGAATTGTGGTTATTGGTAGCAGAACATCTAAAGGTGTCGCCGGACGCTCGCAGTATGTTGCAACCAAATCTGCGCTATTTGGCATGGTTCGTAGTTGGGCAGCAGAGCTCGCTCCAAAGGGCGTTACCGCTAATATTGTCGCTCCTGGCGCGACTGAAACGCCGATGTTGTTAAATCCTAATCGACAATCCTCCCCACCTAAATTGCCACCTATTGGAAGATACATTTCACCTTATGAAGTTGCAGAGTATGTGAACTTCATTCTTTCTCCACATGCAGCCGCGATTACTGGGCAAGAGTTAGTAATATGTGGAGGTGCATCGCTGTAAGGTGATGCACCTATTTTTCGTAAAATGAAGACAATACGGCTACACATTATGCCCTAACCAACTTCATGAGCTTTATCGCATCTCGCCGTTTATGAACGTCGAGCTTTTTATATATCTTGTAGATATGAGTTTTTACTGTGCTTTCAGCAAGAAATAGTGTTTTGGCTATCTCGCAATTGGAGCTGCCATTCGACATCAAATTCAATATCTGCCTTTCTCTGTTCGTGAGTTGTTCTAGGCACTGGTGACTTGAACAACCTGGAATTCGATAAATATTGAGCATCCTTTCTAAACACTCTCGTGGAAGCCACAATCCTCCATCTAAAATGCAATCTATACTCTCGGGTAAATGCTCTATTTTTGCATCTTCCAAAAGCAGACCTTTTAACGATTTCCAGCGTATACACATATCGTTTTGCTTGTTTTCGGGGACGTTGAAAACAAGTACTCCTAAATTTAGTACATCAAAATCAGGAAGTTGCTGTGATTGCTCTAATGTCTGGTAAACATTGAAATCGATGATCACTAAATCGATTTTTTTTTGTTTTGATAACTCGGATACTTCGCACGTCTCAATGGCTATATTTTCAATTTTATTTAATTGATTTTTTATTAAATTATTTTGTAAGGCGTTCTCTGAGATTATCAACAAGTTTTTGATGTTCATAGGAAAACCTAGTTATTGGATAATATGTTGATATTTTTCTGGCGTTGTTTGATTAATAGGTTAGCAATGACCTGTTCAATTGGTCAATTTTTAGGATGTATTTATTATGAGTCGCTGGTATAAATAAACTTTAGTACTATTTTAAGTGAATTTATTTACAAGCTTATATTAAATAACTTATTGATAGATGTGCGTGTGTGTTTTTAATTACTTTTTAAATTATCACTTCAATGGTTGGTTATTAAAAAGTATCTATTTAGTCAGTGAAAATTATTGATAAAAACATACTTTTATACAACTTGTTAAAAATCTGTATCTAATCCTCTGATTTGAATTGTTTTTATTTTTTGTGTTTTTAGCGGAAGGAGGGGAAATTAATGTCTTATTTTTATTGGTTAATTTTATTTTAAAAACCCTATCTATAATGAATTTGCCTTTCGGCATTTAGCAGTAATTTAAAAACACTTAATTCACATGGAGTGAATATTATGAAATTATGTAAAACAGGTATCGCTATCGCTGTCAGTACATTAATGGCTAGTGGAGCTGCTTGGGCAGTAGCTGACAATAATGATGTGTTGAGCAACAACACAACGTACGTTGATGCGAGTGACACAACAACGACAACAACCAATACAGACTTGAGTGATAACAATAGTTTCAATGATACGAACAGTAACAACAGTTCTACTGACGTTGATCTATTGAGTAATAACGACACTGAAACGAACACTCTAACCAGCAATGACAACGATACAGACGTTGATTTGCTCAGTAACAACACCGATAACAGCGTCAACAATAGTGGAAATTCAACTAACTCAGCAAGTTGGACTGACAGTGCGAACACTTATAGCAACTCACAGAGTTATGAGTTGAACATTGATTCTGAAGTGGTCGTGGCTAATGCGTCACTAAGCGGCAATGTATCAGGTGTGGGCGTTAGCTATGGCGGTGGCTTCGTTAGTGCTGGCGTTAGTGTCAATAACATGAACTCTCTTGACGGTATGAGCGGTGCGGCAGGTATCGTCACTGTGTCCCAAAACTCTGGTGCTAACTCTTTGACACAACAAGCGGTAACTACCAACGCTTCATTGTTCACTGACTAATTTAATATCTAATCAGGAGTAAGCGATGCGCTTAGCAATAATCGCCTTGAGTGCGATGGCTTCGCTATCCGCTAGTGCCGATGATATTAATTTGACTGAACAAGAACTGTCTCCAGATGTTATGGAAAGTTCACGGGGTGGTCAATATTACATCGACATTGAGAGTATAACGGCATCGTCTGAACTTAATGGTGTCAATGCAGGCAACACGGTTAGTGATTCTGTGACTGGTAACAATATTATGTCATCAGGAGCATTAGCTAACAGTTCCGGTATTAACAGCGTTATTCAGAACAGTGGAAACAACGTGCTGATACAAAACTCAACGGTCGTAAACCTGACACTCAAATAATATGAACGTATATCGTTTTTTAGCTGTGACGGTGCTGCTTTTTTCTGCACCGTCATATTCATTAAATATACTGCCTAGCCGCGGTCAATATTCCGTGCCAGTTAAGAGCTACAGTGAAGTTGTGTTCGGTAAAGTTCTTCGCCAAAAATACGATTTCAGTTGTGGTTCAGCTGCTTTGGCATCATTACTTTCCTTCCATTACGACATGCCTTCTGATGAGCAAGACATTTTCCAGAATATGTTTGATAAGGGTGATAAGAAACTCATTGAGAAACAGGGGTTTTCTTTACTTGATATGAAAAACTATTTGGAAACAGTTGGTCTTAAGTCAGACGGTTTTAAACTCAATTTGACCAAAATTCGAGAGCTCGGCGTACCAGGAATTACTCTGGTTAACTTCGATGGTTACTTACATTTTGTTGTGATCAAAGGAATGAATGATGGCTATGTGATTCTTGGTGACCCTTCCAGAGGAACCATGAAAATGAAGTACGGAAAGTTTGAGGAGCATTATCAGGGAATTGTTTTACTTATTCGTAATCGAGCTGAGGTAGGGCGGACAACTTTCATTACGGATAACGATTTCTCTGTGTACGCTGCATCGCCAGTGAAACAAGGGGTGATGAGAGACAGCTCCGGAAACACCGGTATTCTGAGGCCAAACGTAGGACAGTATTGAACTCTATGGAGGGATCTATGAAATATCGTTACCTATTTGGAATCATGATAGCGTTAAATATTCCAGTAGGAGAGGTGGTAGCTAATTCGCTAACTGTTAATTCACCCGTTGCCAATACACTAACTAGTGGTGCTCAGCTGAAGTTGGATTATGTAAATCCTATGAATGACGAGCAGTTAGCCAGTTATCGAGGTGGTTTCAAAGTTCAAAATGACTACATAGTCAATATCGGGCTAAGTATAACGACAGCTATTGATGGCAATGTCATGCTTAATTCGAAAATCGCTAATTTAGTCATCCAGAATGGGAATCTGAAAAATCTCGCGATTACTAGCGAGGAAACTAAGGAAGCAGGGCTCGTAAACGTGATCCAAAATGGTAGTGGAAATCATATCTCTGTCGATGAGATATCTTCCTCTTATCGACCTGAAGTCGTTACTGCCTCTTCGATTACCAACATAGTCCAAAATACTTTGGATAACAGTGTGATTGGGCTGAGTACGATTGTCGATGTTGATGCACAAGTAGGTTCAGCTTTACAGCAAGTCCGAGTGGCAAAACAGCTTGAAGAAGCCGTTATGGCTCGCTTCTATTAATACCTCATATCCTTTCTACTGATTGTAGAAAGGATATTTTTAAAACGTTACGGGTACTCTCACCGAAAGCTGAAAGTCTGGGGTATCTTCAGTTAGTCCTGCTTGAGCACTTATCCCAATAGACGTTTTCTTGCTAATAGCGTAGTTGATTCCAAAGTTAAGTGCGTCTAGTTGGAGCAACTTCGCATCATCATTTTCCACACCGTTTATTTTACTTTTCAATATAGTTTTATGACTTAGACCGACAGAGAAAGAGAAGTCAGGATTAATGGCAAAACCAAAGCCACCACTAAGAGAAATGGTATCTCCCAGATCAATCTCAATTGGCTGATTACTGATTTCAACATCGTCTTTAAAATTATAAATGTAACTCAAACTCGAATAGATGACGGCGGGGTCGGAAGGGAAGATCATAGAAATTGAAGGCTCTACGCTCCAAAAACCTGAACCTGTTGGAACCTCCAATAGTGTATTTGTACTGGAATCTACATCTACATCATAGGGAGATTTCCCTGTATCAGATTTCACGATCAAACCCGCAACCCAATAGGGTGTTGTAAGGAAATTGAGTTGTTGGCGTAGAGCAAATTCCACATCACCAAGACCGCCGCCATCTAGGTTGGTGTTGATAGTGTTGGCTTCAGCGCCATCCTGAATTGGTCTAGTGGAAATTTGGTCGTTACGATAGACGTAAGGAAGCCTGAGCTCTAATTCTGTGCTGCGGGTTAATCCGTAGCGCATGGTTAATCCTGTAGTAATCGTTGTTCTGTCGGAGTCTGATACTTCAATTCGACCCACCAAAAGGGTGGGCAAAATAGTATAACCAACGACAGATACTTTATTTGAAGAGTTCTGTGTGTAGCTAATTGATGTATCAACAGCAAATTTTCCTTTTGGTGTTAATACACCCGGTCTTTCTATTATGTCATTAACAGATTGTGGGCGTTTAGCTTCCTCTTGCTCATCAGCAAAAACGGGTTGAAATAATCCACATAGAATTGGAAGAAAGGCAAGCGATGTATATTTAGTTAGCATGTTTATATTCTACTTTGTCAGGGTCTATTTAACTTAGATAAATATCTTTGAAAAATCTTTCTACACCCAGTAGGAATATGTTTGGTTATTGAATCTGGGAAATGTAATTGGCGTTACTCTACAAATGAGACATTGTGCCTAATTGGGGAATAATTAAAACAATATAATATAAAAGTTTATGGATATTTTTATTTGGCATACTTTCATAATACAGATTGTTAAAATTCAGACTTATTAAAGTATTTATTCTATTTTCATAATAATGAGTAATTGCTCTGTTAATGTCTATAGAGGGAAAAATAGATATGGCGGATAGGTGTGGTTTCGCATTTTAAATACTTTTATACATCAAGTTCGTTTTACTAATTCTCTAATCCAAGCATATCAATCTCATTTGCTCAAATGATATGTATTGCCGGCTTCACGTGTAAAAGTGTATGACGAAGCATTAAGAACGATTTTGCATATCCAAGAACAAATGCGAATTGGATCTGCTTAGGATAAACAACTACTTTACGCTCCTTTGTCAGAATTATATCTGAAATCCCCTTTTATCATTGTCTAAGGAATGTAGTATGTCTGTTGCGGTTATCGCTGCATTAGTAGTATTCGCCGGTATTCTCTTTATGTTGTTCAAACAACAGCAGAAGCAAAATACACTTTCACGCCTAGTTCTTTTGGGCCTTGTTTCAGGCAGCTTGTTTGGTCTTGGTCTACAACTCATTTTTGGTGAAGGTAATCCAGTTGTTGGTCAAACTCTTGATTGGGTTAAAGTCGTTGGTAGCGGCTATGTCGGCTTACTGAAAATGGTCATCATGCCATTAGTTCTAGTTTCTATGATTTCTGCGGTTGTGAAACTGGAGAAGGGTGGTTCGCTGGGTAAAATCTCAGGCTTAACCATTGGTGTGCTTCTTTTCACTACTGCAATCTCTGCGATTATCGGTATTGGTATTGCTCACGTATTTGGCCTAAGTGCAGAAGGTTTAACCGAAGGTGCACGTGAAACTGCGCGTATTGCAGTGTTAGAAAGCCGTTCTGCTAGCGTAAGCGATTTGACCATTCCTCAGATGCTTATCAGCTTTATTCCAACAAACCCGTTTGCTGATTTAACCGGCGCTCGTTCAACATCTATCATTGCCGTAGTTATTTTCGGTGTTCTGACAGGTATTGCTGCTCGTAAAGTGATGATTGAGAGAGAAGAATCGGCTTCTTCAATCCGTAGTTTCGTTGAGAACGCTCAGTTTGTCGTTATGCGCCTTGTAAAAATGATCATGGCTCTAACTCCATACGGTGTCGCAGCTTTAATGGCTAAAGTAGTAGCGACTTCAAGTGCGTCAGATATCCTGAATCTGCTTAGCTTCATCGTCGCTTCTTATGTCGCTATCGCTTTGATGTTTGTGGTACACGGTGTGTTGGTTGCGTTTGTTGGTGTAAGCCCGAAAGAGTACTTCGCCAAAATTCTGCCTGTTCTGACTTTTGCATTTACGTCACGTAGCTCTGCTGCAACGATTCCGCTAAACGTAGAAGCTCAAATTGAGAAGTTACGCGTACCGCCAGCGATTGCAAACCTATCAGCTTCATTCGGTGCAACAATCGGTCAAAATGGCTGTGCGGGTATCTACCCAGCAATGTTAGCTGTGATGGTTGCTCCTAGTGTTGGTATTGACCCACTAAGCATTCATTTCATCGTTTCTCTGGTGGCGATGATCACGATTAGCTCGTTCGGTATTGCTGGTGTGGGTGGTGGTGCGACTTTTGCGGCGTTGATTGTTCTACCAGCTATGGGCCTACCTGTTACTATCGTAGCGTTACTTATTTCGGTTGAACCGCTCATCGACATGGCCCGTACAGCATTAAACGTTTCTGGTGCAATGACTGCAGGTACTATTACTAGTCGTATCTTAGGTGAAACTGCTCCCGAAGAAGAGCTGCAAACTCAGAAAGCGTAAGCATATCAGTTCGACTAATTCGATAAAGGCAGGTATGAAACCTGCCTTTATTTTTGCCTCAAATATCCGCCACCGAGTCTATTTACTATTAAAGGGTGAATAGAACTTTAAAATAGTCCGCCTCATAAGCCATACCTGCCATGGGATATCACTCGAAACATAAATGCATTCAGTTGCTTATTATTCGTTTTCACCACCAGTGATCAGAATCGAAAATGAAAAGGAGCGAGTTAGATGCTAGAGAAAGTCGAAAACGTGATGGAAATGAATGGTCTTGAATTCGCGCGCAGCACATACAGTTTGACTGCGAAGTTTAGCTACGGGATTGGTAGCGTAAAAATCAGATACGATCCTGTGACCAATACTTACCCGTATAACTGCGGTGAAAAATGGATATGGGTGACCTGCTTCATCATGTTGGGTTTCTCCTTCGACATGATGCTCAATTCATCTGACTATATTTTTTCTGGATATTTAGCAGGGATGATGTTTGCGTCGGCAATGTTGAGCTTTTTTCAGCAGGCGCTTCTTCATATTCAGATGTTGGATATCAAAGCTCAGCTTAGATCTGAAGGCATATATCTTAAGTTTGGTTGATTGCAGAGATGATTCAAATAATCCCAACTCGGACATTTAAAGAGGCGAAGTAACAGAAGGCAATCAATGATTATAGGAACTAATATTGATAACAGTCGTCTGATTGCTATCGTATCTTGAGTTCCCCGAGGTGGGTATGACATCGTCTCATAAAGGCTTGAAGGCCATTGCCGTTTTAGAGGCTTTTAAAGGTCTTCTGTCTCTTATTGTTGCCTTTGGGCTTCATGTTTTGGCAGGTAAGAATCTTCAGCAAGTGGCTGAAACCATAGTCAGCCATGCTCATTTGAATCCTGCTGGCCGTATACCAAGTTTATTTATCCATGATATGAGCACATTACCCGAAGGTAAAATAGTGATTCTATCTATCGGTGTCTTTGTTTATGCACTGATTCGCTTTGTTGAAGCGTATGGACTTTGGCGCGGTTTTATTTGGATTGAGTGGTTTGCTCTGATAAGTGGTGGTGTTTATTTACCTTTCGAAATCTATGAAATGTATACCCATGTCAGCGCTATCGGTGTCGGTATTTTCTTGGTGAATGTCGTTGTTGTCTGGTACATGGCGCGTATTTTGTTGAGCAAACGTAAAGATAGGCGACTGACTTCTGAGGAAGTTTGAGTCGCTAAGTTGTTTATCAGTTCAAATAGTAGAACTAGAACAGTCAAGCTGGCCTCTTGCTTTTAAGTACACAATTTTTATCGATTAAACAATAGTATACGTTTCCCGACATGCAGAAATTTCGGTTTCATTTAATCAATTTCCTGTTGGGTTGATCATGTGTTCGTATTTATTTAACAAATAAATATTTGAAGCACGTCATATTCATCCGGTACAATCCAGCTCTGTTTAAGGGAGTAGCCTTCTTCTAATTTAGAAGAGTGAATGTCAACAGTCTCCAAGCCTTACGCTTGTGGTATTCACGTCCTATCTGGTTCTGGCAAGACTTAAGCAATATGAAGGTTCGGGTCGGATCTTTATTATTGCTTAATCGTTCGCCGACCCATTTGTGAAAGGGCATTTTCTTACGATGACAGCTATTTTCTTTTATCCGCGCTTATCCATTTCTATGGTTGAATCGCGTCTCAGCTCTAACTTACCTGCTTTTAAAATCCAGTCACTTTCAGGAGCTCGACTATGTTGCTAGCGATGCTTGCTATTGTTGTTGGTTTTGCATTACTTGTTTGGAGTGCAGACAGATTTGTTGACGGTGCAGCTGCTAGTGCAAATCATGCCGGTATGCCACCTTTACTTGTGGGTATGCTGGTGGTTGGGTTTGGTACATCGGCGCCAGAAATGGTGGTATCCATGATGGCTGCGATGGACGGTAACTCGCCGCTAGCATTAGGTAATGCGCTAGGTTCTAACATCGTTAACATCACTTTAATTCTTGGTTTAACGGCCATCATTGCCCCCATCGCTGTTCACTCGAATATTATTCGCAAAGAGTTACCGATTCTTTTGATCATCACTCTTGTTGTTGGAGCAATGCTTTGGAATCACGACATTAGCACGATGGAAGCTTGGCTATTGCTAGGTGGTTTCCTGTTCCTCATTTGTTGGTCAATTTGGCAGGCTATCAAGGGTAAAAATGATTCTCTAGACAAAGAGTTTAGTGAAGAAATTTCTCAGCAAAACATGCCATTAAAGCGCGCGATTTTCTGGTTAGTGCTTGGACTTATATTGCTGATCGCCAGTTCAAGAGTGTTGGTTTGGGGAGCGGTTGAAATCGCTACACAATTAGGTGTGAGTGATTTACTCATTGGTCTGACGATTGTTGCGTTAGGCACATCTTTGCCTGAGTTAGCTGCGTCAATCGCTGCTGCACGAAAAGGTGAACACGATATAGCGGTAGGCAATGTCGTTGGTTCAAACATGTTTAACTCGTTAGCGGTGATTGGTATTGCTGGAACGATTGAACCTATCAGTAACATTGGTGCAGAAGTGTTTTGGCGTGATTGGACATCCATGCTGATAGCCACTCTTATCTTGTTGTTTACCGCATTGTTCTGGGGAAAAACAAAGAGCATTACTCGTTCGGAAGGCTTGATACTTCTACTGTGTTATATCAGTTACAACACTTATCTCATCTATAACTCGCTATGAACGGGATTCATTTAAATAAAGACTTGTCATTCAAAACGGAAGAACCATGGAAACTTTAGTTAATCTTTACGAATTACATCAAGACCTGATTATTCAGCTGACGCAAAACAGCTTGCTCACGATCGTCGTTTTTATCGTCGCATCAATCGTTTCTAAGATCGTAAGACGTGGTGTTCACAAGGCTGCTGAAAAGTTAAGTGGCGGCGATGAAATTGTTTCTCGCCTACTTTCTCAAGTAGCCTATTACGCGGTTTATCTCGTCGCTCTGGTTATTATCCTTGACTTATTTGGTGTCAATACTGCCAGCTTGGTTGCCTTGTTGGGTGCAGCAGGCTTAGCGATTGGTTTGGCGCTTAAAGACACGTTAAGCAACATCGCCGCAGGGATTATGATCCTATTGCTTAAACCGATTAAGAAAGGTGAATTTGTTGAGTTTAGTAGTTACTCAGGCAAAGTAACCGATATTGGTTTGTTTACTTCGGTTTTTGAAACCGCTGACGGTTTGTACATATCCAGTCCAAACAGTGTGGTTTGGGGCTCTACGATTAGAAACTTTAGCCGTAATAACAAACGCCGTATGGATATTACCATCGGTATTTCTTACAAAGACTCGGTTGAAGTGGGCTTGGAAGTTCTGAATAAATTGGCGTCTGAGCAAGAGGCGATTCTTAAAGATCCTGAACCAAAAGTGATTGTCCATATGCTTGCAGATAG
Source organism: Vibrio sp. HM8-C (assembly GCF_058630515.1). Taxonomy (NCBI): domain Bacteria; kingdom Pseudomonadati; phylum Pseudomonadota; class Gammaproteobacteria; order Vibrionales; family Vibrionaceae; genus Vibrio; species Vibrio sp. HM8-C. Next base: position 148,251 of record NZ_JBMMKS010000007.1, on the reverse strand, counting down.
CTCTGTTAACCTGCAATTGCGAGCTTGGGCTCCAACAGACCAGTACTGGGATACTTATTGGGCAATCCAAAAGCAGATCAAATCAAGAATTGAAGAGGCAGGCTTGACCATACCGTTCCCACAACGAGATCTTAACATCAAGTGGACTGATGAAATGCCAGTTAAGCGTTAGGACTTATAGGCAGCATTTGCTTTTGAACTAAAGTCTCTAGGTTGAATATCTAGAACAAGAAATAGGGCAGCGCTATGGGCTGCCCTAACTTATTCGCGATGCTCACGTTGATCACTATGTGAGGATCGATGATTTAATTAGATTTTAAATCGACCAATTTGTTTTTCGAGTTGAACCACTAAGTCCCTCAATGCATGGGCTTCATTTTCTCCAGAAATCGCATCCTGAGCGAGACCATTACTCAACTCACGCACTGATTCTGTATTGGAATTGATTTCTGAAGTCACTAAGGATTGTTCTTCTGCCGCCGAGGCAATTTGGGTTGCCATATCGCTAATCATGCTAATTGCTTGGCTTATTTGCTGTAACTGGTCTCCCATGTGTTGTACATCATCCACACTTGTCGTCACTAAAGAGTGGCTGTGAGTCATTGCGGATACAGCCTCACCGGTTACTTTTTGCAGACCTTCTATCTTTGACTGTATCTCCTCAGTGGATTGATGCGTTCTTTGCGACAGCACTCGTACTTCGTCCGCGACAACGGCAAAGCCACGACCGTGTTCGCCAGCTCGAGCCGCTTCGATGGCAGCGTTAAGAGCAAGCAAGTTAGTTTGCTCAGCAATCGAACGGATAGTAGACAGAATGGTGGAGATCTCATGGGTGTGGTTTTCCAGTTCACCAATGATTTTTGTTGAACTATTGAGTTCAGAAGCTAATTGATTAATTGAACGAATGCTTTTTTGCATTTGTTCATAGCCCTGTTGTCCAAGAGTGACTGATTCATTTGCACTTTTAGCGGTGCTTTCTGCATTGTTTGCTATTTCTGCTGTTGCCGCTGCCATCTCAGTAACGGCGGTTGCTACCATAGTAATTTCGTCTTGTTGCATTCCCACTCGGGAGCTACGGGATGACGCTGATTTCGCAGAGTGATCAGCATTTTTGTTTATGGATAAAGTGATATCGCGAACGTTCACCATAATCGTATGTAAACTGCCCACGAACTTGTTGAACTTTTCTGCCAATATTCCAACTTCGTCATTACTGGTCACTTCCAATCGCTGGGTTAGATCTCCGTTACCTTCGGCAATATCAGTTAACGCTACGGTAATTTCCGAAAGCCCTTTAAGCTGCTTCGCAACAACAGTTGATGCGATTAAACCAAGTACGATTAGAATAGCGGCTGCAATTAGCAGTTGGTGTAACAAGGTGGCTTGAATCGGCTCTTCTAAGGTTTTTTTATCTAACACCATCACCAACATCCAATTTGTATGGGCGATGGATTCACTGACGATGATTTTCGCTCGCTCTTGCAGCTCAATCTCAAATTGAGAGCGATTGTCTGAGGAATTTTTAAGTGCATTCCATGTGAGGTTTGGATGTATATCGGTTATGGGCTTTAACACAAGGTTTGAATCATTGTGAGCAACAATGTTCCCCTTGGCATTCACTAAAAAGGCATAGCCATTCCCCGGAACTGCAATGGACAGGACATCTTTAGCCAGTTTATCTAATGCCAAATTCGAGCCCACGACACCAATGATTTTTCCATTGACCACTACAGGGGATGCTAGAGTTACCACCAGAGCTTTCATGGTAACGCTGACATACGGTTCAGTCGTAACGGCTTGTTTTTCCTGCATCGCCAACTTATACCAGTCTCTGACACGTGGATCATAACCTGATGTATTTAAAGCTGGATCTTGCCTGAACATTTCGCCCTGTTCATTGCCATAGTAGCTAAGGCCAAATGCTCCGGAAGTCATAAGTTGTCTTAGGTGTGGAACTAACTCTATTGCTGGATTTGCAGCGATTTCATTTTTCATGCCTTCGACAGCTAACTGTTTGTCGTGAAACCAATCACCAATACCTGCACTGTAGGCTTTCAGCGTGTTATGGCTTTCACTATAAATGTTCTTCCAACTCTCTTCTTTGCTGGATTGATAACTCACGATAACCAATGCTATTGCGGTAATGGCGATAGCAATGAGCGTGGATAACAAGACCTTTGCTTTTAGCGTCAGACCCATAGGTTCATTCCTTACATTGCTTAGTCTAAATAATCATTTTTTATTAATGATTTAATACTCTATAACAAGTATATGAACGATATATGGAGATTGTCTTTTATTAATGAATTTTGTGCGCTGGGGTTATTGTTTGCACGTTTACCATAAGCTGAGCGGTATTATTGATTTACAAATCAGAATCAAAATTGCTGAAGATAAGCTCTGAGACGCTATACAATGCCTGTGTTGCAAGATCGCAACATGGAATATTCATTCACAGAAAACTCAAAGTAGCCATACATGCCTAAAGATTTCGATTTCACTACAGAATACACGCTCGACAAGCCTTTCTTTGCCGAGTGTTATGATCAAACTAGCCAGCCTGTTAAGTTCCCACATGCGTATCTAAAAGCGATACTGTTTCTTATTTTTGGCGTGTGTCTATTAGAGTTTGAGTTGCTACCTAATGGTTATGTTGGTTGGTTTTTTATCGTTTTGAGTGTTGTTGAAGTGTTCAGTGTTTATTTCAAGCGAACTTGGTGGTTATGGCGACAAACGATGAGTTCAAGCCGTGGCAACAAAGTGGTGTTTCAAGTTAACGCGAACGGTGTGAATTACAAAAGTGGTAATATCGATCGTCGCATTGCTTGGAGCGAAATCGACCAACTTGAACAAACCGACTTAGGGTTCATTCTGCATCTAGGTAAGCAAAGGCAATATGTCAGTAAATCTTGCTTAAAAAAAGAAGTAATCGAATTCATGATTGAGCAGCACGCAGCAGCAAAAACGAAGTGATGTTATTGGGTACGAGATCAAAAAGACCAGCACAGGTGTGCTGGCCAATTTCTAGTATATAGACGCTAATGTTCTATTACGCTTTAGCAAACAGGTAAGTGCGGTAGCCACCTAGCAGGTTACGTGCTTTGTAGCCGTTGTTTACTAGTTGACGATATGCCACGTTTCCGCGCAGACCCACCTGACAGTAGATCACAATCTCTTTGTCTTTTGGCAGTTCATTCATACGTTGACGTAACTGGTCTACTGGGATGTTTACTGCACCTGGTAGGTGTCCATTTTTCAGCTCACCAGGGTTACGTACATCAAGCAGTAGTTGGTCTTCAGTTAGGTTATCAATCTCGTCAAAGTGAATTGCAGTTGAATCGCCTTTGATGAGGTTGTTCGCTACGAATGCCGCTTGGTTGATCACGTCTTTCGCACTGCCGAATGGTGGAGCGTAAGTCAGCTCAAGGTGTTGTAACTGTTCAACAGTCATACCCGCACGTTGAGCAACCGCCATCACGTCGATACGCTTGTCGATACCGTCTTTACCCACCGCTTGCGCACCGAAGATTTTGCCAGACTTAGGATCGAACAGCATTTTGAACGAAACCACTTCTGCACCAGGGTAGTAGCTTGCGTGGCTAGCTGTGTGTACATACACTTTTTCGTACTCAATGCCTTCACGTTTTAGCTGCTTCTCGTTCTTACCCGTTGACGCCACTGCTAGATCAAAAATCTTACAAATCGCAGTGCCTTGAGTACCTTGGTAAGTTTCTTTGCGACCTAACATGTTGTCTGCTGCCATACGGCCTTGACGGTTTGCAGGTCCTGCAAGAGGCACCAATGTTTGTTTGCCCGTTACGAAATCTTTTTCTTCGATAGCATCACCAACCGCATAGATAGATGGATCGCTGGTTTGCATGTAATCGTTGGTATAAATACCGCCAAGTTCACCAATTTGTAGACCTGCTTCTGACGCCAATTTGGTTTCAGGACGCACACCAATTGCCATGATAAGAATATCAGTGGTAAGTGTGTCGCCATTGCTTAGCGTTAGCTCAAGTTCGCCATTCACATGTTGATGCTCTGCTTGACCAGAATCCATACTTGCTAGTGATGTTGTTGGCTTGAACTCTACCGATTTCAGAGCAGTAGAGAGGCGTAAGTCGATGCCTTTTGCTTTGATTTCCGCGTGAGCAAAGCCTGCCATTTCACGGTCTACTGGCGTCATCACTTGGTCAGCCATCTCTAACAGAGTGGTTTTAATACCAAGCTGGTGGAACGCTTCCATCATTTCCAAACCGATAAAACCACCACCCACAACCGTTGCGTGGTCAACTTGGTTGGTATTAATGGTTTGGATAATCTTATCCATATCTGGAATGTTGCGCAGTGAATGCGTTAATGGATTATCTAAACCTGGGATCGGTGGAACTACTGGACCCGCACCTGGGCTTAGAAGTAGAAAATCATAGCTTTCTGTGTATTCACTTTGATCTAACAGATTACGAACTGTGATGGTTTTTTCTTCACGGTTAATGCGGAGTACTTCATTCATCACACGTACGTCTACATTAAAACGCGCTAGGAAACTTTCCGGCGTTTGTAGTAGAAGATTACCGCGTTCTTTGATGTCTCCACCGATGTGATATGGCAACCCGCAGTTGGCAAACGAAACGAACGGCCCACGTTCAAACATAATGATTTGTGCGTCTTCGCTTAAACGACGAGCACGAGCCGCGGCAGAAGCACCACCTGCAACACCACCAATGATCACGATCTTAGTCATAATTTACTCCAAGTTTTGTTTTGGCTCGCAAAGCTATCAAAGCTATTTGATAGCTTTGTTACGAGCTACTAACGTAAGCCTAATTTTTTCAGAAAATAAACTGCTGGACATATCCCTGTGAAGGCACTCTGAATCAGGTTGGCACCAACAAATACCGTCAACCAAACAAAGTTAGGGTGGACGAAGGCAGTCAAAATTACTGAGATCAGTATCATACTGCCAGCTAATACTCTTACACCGTTTTCAATAGTCATTTTGTTACCCTCCGCTGGATTAATGCACTCACTATAGAACCTTAAATTAGAAAAGTCTAATGTTAATTTGTCTAATTTTATAAATGCTAAATAAGCATTGACTAATGTTGATTTATTAGTAGAATCTAATTCAACGATTTAAATGAGGGTTAGACGATGGAAGCTGTCAACATTAATACAATGAAGAAAAATGCAGCGGAAGTCTCTGAACTGCTAAGAATTATGGCTCATCCTGAGCGATTGATGGTTTTATGCCAACTGACCAAAGGTGAAGTTGGTGTGGGTATGTTGCAACAAGGCTCAGCTTTGAGCCAGTCTGCTTTTTCTCAACACTTAACCGTGTTACGTAAACATGGTCTTATTAAGGCTCGTAAAGAGTCTCAACAAGTGTTTTATTCGCTCGCAGACAACCGTGTAACTCAACTGATTCAAAGCCTGCAAACGACGTTTTGTGGGTAATATTTTTTAATTTAAAACTTTAATTTATAGAGGTAGTTATGGCTTTTTCCATTCCATGGGAATCTTTGGCCGGAGGCATTTTATTAGGTATTTCAGCAACATTGATGTTGCTAATGAACGGAAAAGTAGCGGGTATCAGCGGTATTTTAACGGGCTTGATGACACCAAAAACGAAGGATTTTGCATGGCGACTACTGTTCGCTCTGGGAATGATTTCTGGCGGCGTGCTGGCTGTGTTGATGCTAGGTGGTGAAGCTCCAGTTCAGTTCGAAACAAGTAGTGCGATGCTCGCAATTGCGGGTCTATTAGTTGGCGTTGGTACACGTTTAGGTAACGGTTGTACTAGCGGACATGGCATCTGTGGCATTGGACGTTTATCTAAGCGTTCTATTGTCGCTACCTGCGTATTTATGGCAGTAGCAGCAGTAACGGTTTTCGTCCGTTTCCATGTTCTTTAATTTTAGCTTTTATAGTTAAAACATAAGCTTAAGTTATAAACTAATAGGTGCATTCAAATGAATAATATGTTGTTTCGATTAACGTCTCTGTTGGCGGGCGTGTTGTTTGGTATTGGTATGATCATTTCTGGTATGGCAAACCCTGCAAAAGTATTGGGTTTTCTAGATGTAGCCGGAAACTGGGATCCAAGTTTGATGTTCGTAATGGGCGGAGCTCTGATGGTGTTTATGCCAGCGTATTTCTTCCTTATCAAACCAAAACAAAAGCCGGTTAACGCTGAAGAATTCTGTTTGGCAACAAACAAAACAGTAGATAACCGTTTACTAGGTGGTGCAGCAATTTTCGGTTTGGGTTGGGGTATTGCAGGTATCTGTCCAGGACCTGTCGTTTCAAGCCTTGCTTTGGGTAACTCAGGCGCTTGGATATTCTTCGCTTGTATGATGGTTGGCCTTGGAGCAACAAACTTATTGATCTGTATTAAGAATAGTAAACAAGCTCAATCACAAACTGCTTAGCCACACTATGCTATTAGTGGTATAGAAATTGAGTATAGGTAACGACTTATACTAACGAAACTTATATAAATGAAATAGTAGCGAGCGGTATCTAAGCACTAAGGAGAGTGACTTATGAGGTGGTTAACTTTGAGTATTGCTGCGGCGCTAGCCTCTTCAGGTTACGTAAGTGCAGAACAGATCAGTGAACGTTACATCGTAAAGAGTGAGTCGCTCTCGCAAGTAGTGCAACTTGATGGCGTTGTTCAACCTATTAATCAAGGTACCGTTGCTTCACAAACTTCTGGCCGAATCGTCGGCTTGAATGTTGATGTGAACGACTACGTGAAAAAAGGAACAGTGCTGTTGGAAATCAGCGCTGTTCAACAATCCGCTTCGTTAGATGCCGCCCAAGCGCAACTGGCAAGTGCTATTGCTCAAGACAGAGAAGCCCAAGCGCAAGTGAAGCGCTATCGTCAGCTTTTCCCTAAAGGTGCAATTTCACAAGATGTCATGGACTCGGCAGAAGCAAGAGCTCGCAGCGCAGCCGCAGCCGTGAAATCAGCCCAAGCTTCTGTGGCTCAAGCCAAAGAATCCCTCGGATATACCAGTGTGACAGCGCCTTATGAAGGTGTGGTTACGCAAAGGCATGTTGAGTTGGGTGAGACGGTTGCTCCGGGAACACCCCTAATCAGTGGTTTTTCTACCGATAAACTCCGTGTAGAAACGGAGATCCCACAACGTTATCAACCCGCTGTATTGGATGTTGCTCAGTTTGAAGTGGTGTCACCGCAGGGTGAACGCATTCTTCCAACACAATATAGCTTGTTTAGCTATGCGGATCCTCAATCTCATACCTTCAAAATCCGTCTGAATCTGCCTGAACAAATCACTTCTTTTGTTCCGGGTATGTGGGTGAAAACCGAGTTCCACTATGGTGACAGAGACACTATCCTCATTCCAAACAGTTCGGTTGTGCGTAGAGCTGAACTTAGCTCTGTGTTTCGAATTCAAGGTGAAAGCCGCGTGCTTAATCCAGTTCGCTTAGGCCAAACCTATGGTGACTATACGGAAGTGCTGTCGGGTCTTGAAGAGGGCGATGTCATTTCTACCATGGCTCTTAACGCAGAAGGTAAGTGATTATGGACAAACGACTCGGCATCTCGGGTCGCATTGCCGCGGCCTTCCAAAATTCTGCTATGACACCTTTGCTCGCGTTAGTTGGGCTACTAATGGGGCTTTTTGCGGTTATCGTGACGCCAAAAGAAGAAGAGCCTCAAATCGATGTGACATTCGCAGATGTTTATATCCCATTTCCCGGCGCTTCACCTGCTGAAGTGGAAAGCTTGGTGACTACACCAGCAGAACAAGTCATCTCTGAGATTCAGGGCATAGATAAGCTTTACTCTTTCTCACAACCTGATGGTGCGATGATTGTTGCCATCTTTGATGTGGGTGTAACTCGAAACGATGCTGTGGTTCGCATCTATAACAAGCTCTATTCCAATAAGGATTGGATGCCCCAAGGTGTGGGCGTGGGTGAACCCATTATCAAACCCAAAGGTATCGAAGATGTACCTATTGTCACTATCACTTTGGCTGACAAGACGGGCGAGTTTGACCAGCAGCAGTTAACTCAGGTCGCTCACGGACTGGAAACTGAGCTAAAGCGCATTGATGGTACACGCGACATTTACACAGTGGGTGGTCATAACACCATCGTTGATGTGCGCCTCGATCCGGTAAAAATGAACAGTTTTGGCATTACCCTTGATCAACTGAATCAGCATTTGCCATCGGCTAACTCTAGCTCCACCATGCTGTCGCTGACTCATGACAATCAAGAGTTTCCAGTGCAAGTGGGGCAATTCCTCACTCGCGTAGAAGAAGTCAAACAACTGGTTGTTGGCTTACATAACAACACGCCTGTATATCTGGAAGATATCGCGACCGTGAAGTTTGGTGTGAATACGCCGACACAAAATGTATGGACTAGCGATAAGCAAGGCATCTATCCAGCGGTGACATTAGCCATAGCCAAAAAAGGTGGTGAGAACGCGGTAAACGTGGCGAACGCAATCGAATCACGTTTGGTCGAGTTAGAGAACCAGTTAATTCCTCAAGGTATCAATGTAGAAATCACTCGTGATTACGGTAAAACCGCCGCAGACAAAAGTAACACGCTGATTGGCAAGCTAGCCTTTGCAACCACGGCGGTTGTTATCTTAGTTGTATTAACCATGGGTTGGCGAGAGGCTGCGGTCGTAGGCTTGGCAATTGTCGTCACCTTGATGATCACACTATTTGCATCGTGGGCATGGGGTTTTACTCTCAACCGGGTATCGCTATTCGCACTGATTTTCTCAATAGGTATTCTGGTTGATGACGCAATTGTGGTGGTGGAAAACATTCATCGACACATGGCGATGGGCAAGCAAAAACTGAGTGAGCTTATTCCTCCTGCCGTTGATGAAGTGGGTGGGCCAACCATTCTGGCGACATTAACGGTTATTGCTGCACTATTACCTATGGCATATGTCTCTGGTTTGATGGGGCCATATATGAGTCCAATTCCAATCAATGCGTCTATGGGTATGCTCATTTCGTTGGCGGTAGCATTCGTAGTATCGCCATGGCTTGCTGGACATTTCTTAAAACCAGCGGCGCATGGTCATCAAGAGGGCGGCGCAACGAATTCGGTTTTCCATCGCATCATGGCGCCGTTTGTGACGGCGAAAAACCAAGGTCGCAATCGCTTTATGTTGCTTTTGGCTATTCTCGCTTTAATTGCTGGCTCGGTACTACTTCCGGTTTTCCAAGCCGTTGTGTTGAAGATGCTGCCTTTTGATAACAAGTCTGAGTTTCAAGTTGTGCTGGATATGCCTGAAGGCACGTCGCTAGAAAGAACTCAGCGAGTGCTGTTTGAAATGGGCGCAGAGCTAAACAAAGTTCCAGAGATGGAAAGCTATCAGATCTACGTGGGCACAGCTGCGCCGATTAACTTCAACGGTTTGGTTCGCCATTACTTTATGCGTAGTCAGGCAAATCAGGGCGACATTCAGGTTAACCTTGCCGGACGTAAAGAGCGTGACCGAGACAGCCATGAAATCGCCAGTGCAATTCGCCCGATTTTAAAAGGTGTTGCGGATAAGTTTGGCGGTAAAGTCAAAGTGGTAGAAGTGCCGCCAGGCCCTCCGGTTTGGTCGCCAATTCTGGCGGAAGTGTATGGTCCAACGCCTGAAATTCGTAATGAAGCTGCGAGACAAGTGCGCGAAGTGTTCCGAACAACGCCAGACATTGTTGATGTGGATATGTATTTGCCGGAGCTCCATCAGAAATGGCAAGTTGTGATCGATAGAAGCAAGGCATCACACTACCAAGTGCCTTATGCGTCGATTGTTGATGCACTAGCGACTTCTATTGGAGGTAAGGCGGTTACGTATTTGCACAGCGAGCACAGCAAATATCCTATCCCAATTCAGATACAGGCAAGTGAAACGGCGAAGGTACGTTTAGAACAAGTCCTTAATATGAAAGTGGGCAGCATGATGGGTAATGCGTATCCGCTGTCTGATTTGGTAACGGTTCGTCAAACGCCAATGGAAAATTACATCGTCCATAAAAACCTTGTTCCTATGGTGATGGTAGTGGGGGATATGGCAGGTAGTGTGGATAGTCCACTGTACGGTATGTTCAATGTGGGCAGTGAGCTGGATAAAGCGATGACGGTTGATCAGTACTATATCAATCAGCCAGATGGGCTTAATGGCATCTCTATACTATGGGATGGTGAGTGGACAATTACTTACGAAACCTTCCGCGATATGGGCATTGCTTATGCGGTCGGTATGATCCTGATTTACCTGCTTGTTGTGGCTCAGTTTAAGTCGTATTTAGTGCCGTTAATCATTATGGCTCCTATTCCATTGACCATCATTGGTGTCATGCCGGGGCATGCGTTGTTGGGCGCGCAGTTTACCGCAACGTCAATGATCGGGATGATTGCGTTGGCGGGCATTATCGTACGGAACTCGATTTTGCTGGTGGATTTCATTAATCAGCAAGTCGAAGAGGGCGTTGCGTTTTCTGAAGCTGTGATTCAGTCGGCGGCGGTACGTGCGAAGCCCATTATGCTGACGGCACTTGCTGCGATGATAGGAGCGGTATTCATCTTAGATGATCCAATCTTTAACGGGTTGGCTATTAGTTTGATTTTCGGGATTTTTGTATCAACAATTCTGACTCTGTTGGTTATTCCTGTCCTATACTATGTGGTGATGAAAAGACGTTTTGAAATAGATCCTATTTAGATGTAGGGATGTGTAGTTAGTAATTTGTACTAATACCTAACCCAATGCCTCACCGTGTAAGCCAATACGCAGTGAGGCATTTTTTGATCCGCTACATTAAGTCTTGATGTGTAGATTGATTACCAATTAAACGAAGAGACAATTGGGCAGTGATCACTCAAGTGATAGTTGAGCGTATCTTGGTCTTTATAAACCACTTGTTTAGCGTTAGAGGCATTGAGTTTCGGGCTGACAATCATGTGGTCAATCACAGAACGAAACTGATGCAACTGTTTGCCCTCATTACGTTTTCGAACTTTACACTCTGCCTGCGTGTTCTTCGTTGCGAGATTTGGTGCTTGTTTTAAACCTTGCGTAAGAGTTGTCCAAAGCCAATCTTGCTTAAAGCTCAAGTTATGATTGAAATCACCCGTAATCACGTATTCTTGCCCAAGTTTCTCGCGTTCTTTTATCCAGAGGTTGAGATTCTTTCCTTGATTTAAAAGTGTCTGGCAGGTCTCTTTCTGTGAATAAAACTTCCCAGTGCACCCTGCTTTTAAATGTACAGACAATGTATGAACGGGTGTTGCACTGTCAGGATAGAGAACCACATAAGAGGCAAATCGAAGCTTATGATTTCCTTTGCCGTACAGATCGACATCTTTTGGATCAGCAAAAGGTACGCCTTTACGAATCGCAAATCCGGTGTACTGGTTAATATCGGAAAACTGATGATTGCGGTATTGCGGTAAATTTCTGTCTGAAAGCACTATCGAATACTCAGGTGAGCTCACCCGCTTGAATGCTTCTATACTGTCTACCTCTTGAAAGGCAATCACATCGGCATTGAGCTTGGTAAAGTATGAACTTAGTGCGGAAAAGTCTTGGCCATTTCGTTTGCCTTCATAAACATGGTGATTTTGGCTAACCGTAAGCCATTCGATATTCCAAGTGCTTATGGTTAATTTTTCAGCATGTGAAGTAACGGGTATTGCAAACAAAATAGTGGCAAATAAAGCTTGAAATCGACGCATTTTTTCAATCCTTCCATCGCATCTTAAGTCCATTTTTTGGCAGTGCTTAATCTATCAGGCTTCGTGAAAAATCAACAACTGCTATCACAATTTTTGCGGTTTGCAGCATTTCTTACAAGTTTGAGATCTCGAGCCGTAAGATTGAATCAATTCTGCTCGGTGGTCTAAATCCATTGATCTATATCAATACTCTTGGGTGGTGTCGGAGGTTAAATACGCCACTACATATAGTGTTAGTTGGATAATAAGAAGCCCTATATAGTGTGTTTGTGGATAAGTCTGTGAGTATGCTGGGGTAAGGAGAAATTTTGAAACCTATCGTGATCAAACGTGATGGCTCTAAAGCCCCGTTTAACAGGGATCGTATTCAATCTGCAGTTGAAAGTGCCGCAGACCATGTGGATAAAGAGTTGGCTATTTACGCTCTGAATGTTGCACTAGCTGTCGAACTCAAATTGAAAGATTACGAAGAAGTTCATATCGCTGAAATTCAGACGATGGTAGAGAACGAGCTAATGCAAGGTCCGTACAAAGCATTAGCTCGTTCATACATTGAATATCGCCACGACCGCGATATTTCTCGTGAGAAGCAAAGCGCGTTGACCAAAGAAATCGAAGGCTTAATTCAAGAAAGCAACGCTGATCTTCTTAACGAGAATGCCAACAAAGATGGCAAAGTGATTCCAACACAGCGTGACTTGCTAGCGGGCATCGTTGCTAAGCACTATGCGAAAACACGTATTCTTCCTCGCGACATCGTTCAAGCGCATGAAGAAGGTGATATTCATTATCATGACCTTGATTACGCACCATTCTTCCCGATGTTTAACTGTATGCTGATTGATCTGCAGGGCATGCTGACTCACGGTTTCAAAATGGGTAACGCGGAAATTGATACGCCAAAATCCATTTCTACTGCGACTGCGGTAACGGCTCAAATTATCGCTCAGGTTGCAAGCCACATCTACGGCGGTACTACAATCAACCGTATTGATGAAATCCTTGCTCCGTATGTCGCAGCGAGCTATGAAAAACATCTAGAAATCGCCAAAGAGTGGGATATTCACAGCCCAGAAGAATTTGCTAAAGCTCGTACGGAAAAAGAGTGTTACGACGCATTCCAATCGCTAGAGTACGAAGTAAACACACTGCACACTGCTAACGGTCAAACGCCATTTGTGACGTTCGGTTTTGGTTTGGGTACTTCTTGGGAGTCAAGACTTATTCAAAAGTCTATTTTGAAAAACCGTATAGCTGGTTTAGGTAAAAACCGTAAAACGGCGGTATTCCCTAAGCTAGTATTTGCGATTAAAGATGGTTTGAACCACAAGAAAGCCGATCCAAACTACGACATTAAGCAGCTTGCACTAGAATGTGCATCAAAACGTATGTACCCAGATATCCTTAACTACGACAAAGTGGTTGAAGTGACTGGGTCATTCAAAACGCCTATGGGCTGCCGTAGCTTCCTAAACACTTATGAAGAAAACGGTGAGCTTGTCCATGAAGGTCGTAACAACCTTGGTGTAGTCAGTTTGAACTTGCCTCGTATTGCGTTGAAAGCAAAAGGGGATTTGAACAAGTTCTACGAATTGTTGGATAGCAAATTAAAACTGGCTCGTCGTGCACTGGAAACTCGTATTAGCCGTTTAGAAAAAGTGAAAGCTCGCGTTGCCCCAATCCTATATATGGAAGGTGCATGTGGCGTTCGTCTGAAAGCAGATGACTCAATTACTGAGATTTTCAAAAATGGTCGTGCTTCTATCTCCCTTGGTTACATCGGTGTACACGAAACCATTACCGCTCTGTTTGGTGCTGATGAGCATGTGTACGATGACGCAGCGCTTCGCCAGCATGCGATTGATATTATTCAGCGCTTACGTGATGCAGTAGACCAATGGAAAGAAGAGACAGGCTACGCATTCAGCCTGTACGGTACGCCGAGTGAAAACTTATGTAGCCGTTTCTGCCGAATCGATGCAAAAGAATTTGGTGTTATCGAAGGGGTGACTGACAAAGGTTACTACACCAACAGTTTCCATTTGGATGTGCAGAAAACAGTAAACCCATACGATAAGATCGATTTCGAAATGCCTTACCCAGAAATTTCGAGCGGTGGCTTTATCTGTTACGGTGAGTTCCCGAATATGCAGCGCAACATTGAAGCGTTGGAAAATGTCTGGGATTACAGTTACTCGCGTGTTCCTTATTACGGAACAAACACACCGATTGATGAGTGTTATGACTGTGGTTATACCGGCGAATTTGAGTGTACCAGCAAGGGCTTTGTCTGCCCTAAATGTGGTAATCATGATTCGTCCCGAGTGTCTGTAACGCGTCGCGTATGTGGCTATTTAGGTAGTCCTGATGCTCGTCCGTTTAACTTCGGTAAACAAGAAGAAGTTAAACGTCGCGTGAAACACCTATAGGCGAAACACGATTAACCATGAACTACCATCAATATCATCCTATTGATGTGGTCAACGGACCGGGGACACGCAGCACACTGTTTGTCTCCGGCTGTGAACACAATTGCAAAGGCTGTTATAACCAGAGCACATGGTCTTTACGCTCTGGTCATCCCTATACACAAGAGTTAGAAGATCGCATCATCGCGGACTTAAACGATGCTCGTATACCTAAACGCGGTTTGTCACTTTCCGGCGGTGATCCACTTCATCCTCAAAATGTGGCTACCATTCTTCAGTTAGTAAAACGTGTAAAGCATGAGTGCGCTGGTAAAGACATCTGGCTATGGACAGGCTATGTGTTAGCAGACTTTAGTGAAGCGCAAAAGGAAGTACTGACATATATCGATGTGTTAGTGGATGGCAAATTCGTAAAAGATCTCGCTGACCCTAGTTTAGATTGGCGTGGCAGCAGCAATCAGGTCGTTCATTACCTCACATCTCAATCCTGATTCGGTTAATTAGCTTCGGTCGTCGAGGCTAATAAACTCATACCAAACAAGTATCTTGAGACAGCACAGCGATAGTGTTACTTTGAAACTCATCACTTGAATTTCAAAAGGCTGTGACTTTCATGTTCTCCCATTTAACTGCTCCAACACTTGACCCAATCATCTCTCTGACTGCGGCTTTTCGTAACGACCCTCGTACACAAAAGGTCGATCTCGGCATTGGTGTTTATAAAAATAGCTTAGGTGAAACGCCAATCATGCAAGCGATTATGCAAGCCCAGGATATAGTGGCAAAAACGCAGAAATCGAAATCTTACGTTGGCCTTGCTGGGTGTGAAGAATTTAACCAATCTATGGTGGATTTGGTACTGGGTGATACGCCTGTACGTGACCGTATCTGTGCTATCCAAACTCCGGGTGCAAGTGGTGCATTACGTATGCTTGCGGATCTAATGCGCTTTGCGCAGCCAGAAACGACGGTGTGGCTCACTGACCCAAGCTATGTTAACCACAAGCCAATCATGGAAGCGGCAGGGCTGAAAGTGAAGTTCTACAGCTATTTTAGCCAGCAAACCAAAATGGTGGATACTGACCGTATGCTTGCGGATCTCGCACATGCAGGCCCGAAAGATGTGGTAGTGATTCATGGTTGTTGTCATAACCCAACGGGAGCCGATATTGATTTTGCAGCTTGGCAGGCGATTACTGAACTAGCGCAGAAAAATGGCTTTACCCCATTTGTCGACATTGCTTACCAAGGCTTTGGTGAAGGTTTGCAAGAGGATGCAAAAGGTATTCGTTATCTCGCTGAACGTGTAGAAGAGATGCTGATTACTACTTCTTGTTCGAAAAACTTTGGTCTATACCGTGAGCGCACGGGTGCAGCTATGGTTTTGGGGAAAAACGCAACAGAAGCGGCAAATGCAAAAGGCAAGTTGCTGACCTTGGCTCGCACAACGTACACCATGCCACCTGATCATGGCGCAGCGTTGGTGAAAACAGTATTACAAAGCGATGCGTTAACCATAATTTGGAAGAATGAATTGGTCGAAATGCAACAGCGTCTGTTAAGTCTTCGTCAAAGCTTGTGTAAACAGTTGAGAAATCAACACAATACTTCACAATTTGATTTCATAGAAAGCCACAAAGGTATGTTTACTATGCTAGGCTTAACAGCAGAGCAAATGTTACGTCTGCGCGAAGACTTCGGTATCTATGGTGTGGCCGATAGTCGAATCAACATTGCCGGATTAACAGAGAAAGACATCCCTTATGTGGCGGATGCAATAATGAAAGTTTTATAGATATTTTCAGTTGAGTAGGTGAACGAATGAAACAACAGTGGAAATTTTTAATTCCTTTGATGCTTAGTGGCGGCTTAATTGCGTGTTCTACCACACCTGATGAAGGTGAAGCCAAGGATCAAGCTGTTCAAGTTGAGGAACCTAAACAAGAGGTTTCAAAACCGGCAGAAAGAGACCTTAGTCAATATGAAACCTTAACGCCCAAAGTTGAGCCAATTGCTGAACCTAAACCAGAAGTTAAGCCAGAGCAGCAACCAAAGCCGGATCCAAAACCGCCAGTTGTGGTTGATGCGAAGAAAACGGCCGATGGACGTTTAATCCTTGGCGAGCAAGAGTGGGTTTATGTTCCGGGCCTGAAAGAAAATTTCCGCGCACGAATTGATACTGGTGCGACGACCTCCTCAGTGAGTGCGGTCGATGTTGTTCCATTCGAACGTGATGGCAAAGACTGGGTTAAATTCAAAATTGCACATGACGAAGTGACGAGCAAAGAATTTGCTCTGCCTGTAGAACGTTGGGTGGACATTCGTCAATCAAGCGCTGAAGGTACTCAGCGACGTGCAGTGGTTATGGCGTGGATTCAAATTGGTGACTTAAAAGAGAAAACTGAATTCACTCTAACAGACAGAAGCCATTTAACGTTCCCAGTACTGCTCGGTCGCAGCTTCTTCAAAGATGTTGCCTTGGTGGACGTAAGCCGCAAGTACATTCAACCTAAACACAAGTAAGATTGAGTTTAAGATACTAAAGCCAGCTTCTGCTGGCTTTTTCTTTTTCTCACTAACCACTGTCTCGGACAGTAGTCATAGAATTTAAGTAAAACCCAATAGATTGAGTTACCATTCACCTGTAAGAGAAACCTCTCAAAAGTGCGTGTTTGAGATGTGTTAAGTGACATGTGCTGCAAAGCGTCTCGCCTAAAAAGACAGCTTATGAATGTCTTTGAACCGCATTCAAGTTGTTTGATGCATCTTCGCTCGCCAATGCATGCTCAGCCTGATTATTGATAATCAGCTCTAGCCAATCCTTTTCTGAAAGAGGTTTTGACAACAAATACCCTTGAATAGCATCACAGCCTCTGCCGAGTAAGTACTTTAGCTGTTCTTCGGTTTCAACACCTTCTGCCACCACTTCCAACCCCAGTGCTTTGGACATATCAATAATAACGTTAACGATATTTGTCGCCGCGACACCGTCTTGATGACCAATTCCATCCACAAAGTATTTATCGATTTTTAGCTCTGAAATAGGCAGCTCTTTGATATAACTAAGACTTGAATACCCAGTACCAAAGTCATCGATTGAAAACGAAAATCCAAGATCAGTTAGCAAACGCATTTTGCGTTTTACCAGTTCAATATCGCTAACTAAGGTCGTTTCAGTTAGCTCGAGCATGAGTAAATGAACAGGAACTTTGTATTTCTTAATGCAAGCAACAAGTTTGCGTTCAAAGTCGGGTTGTACGATTTGTTTGGAGCTGATGTTCACCGCAACGCGCATCTCGATACTTTTCGTCGCCAACTCAGCCAGAAGCTGACACACCCTTTCAATGACCAAATCACCGATTAAAATAATATCGTCATTTTCTTCTGCAATAGGAATGAACTCTGCGGGGCTAACAAACCCCAAGCGAGGTGAAATCCAACGAACCAATGCTTCAGACGATGTGACTAAGGTGCGGTCTCTAAATTGGGGTTGCAATACGATGTGGAATTCGTTGTTTAGAATAGCGTCATGGATGCTTAGCTTAATCGATTTGCGTCGCTCGTACTCTTCCAGCTCAGTTGCCCCTAAGAAAACGCGGCCGAATGGCTTGTTTTGCTTAGCTTTCTTCATGCCAAATTCTAATGAGTCAATGATGCTATCTAAGGTCAACGATTTGGCTTTGGTGACCATGCTTGCCATCGAAGCGGAAAGAAACACCAGGTCATCTTTCCAATTCAATTCGTAGAGCTGTGGGTCAATTAGGTTGCTTTCAAGGAGTTTATAATCGAGCGACGCTATGTTAGAGCAGGGCTCACTTCGACTTGAAACAATAAAAAATCCATCTAATTTAAACTGAAAAATGAGGAATTTATTTGCTAAGCAGGCTTTGAGTCGCTGAGCCAATAAAGCCAGAAGTTGGTTAACTACCTCTTTTCCATAAGTTAAATTGAGATTGGAAAGACCATCAACATTTAGATAAGCAAAGTACAAATAACTTTCGGAAACGACAGCGCGGTTAATCAGTTCCGTGGCTTCTTTTTCTAAAGAGGAGCGGTTACGTAATCCTGTAATGCTGTCAATGAACGCCAGTTTATAAATGGTGTCATTGGCTTTCAATCGTTCGGTAATGTCGCGCACAATTCCGATGTAATAGGTGTCACCCCCGTATTTATACTCAGATAGCGCCAGTTCCATCTGAAATACTTCGCCGTTCTTACGAAGAGCTGGAAGTTGACGTCCGATACCTATGATTTGTGCATGCCCCGTTTGATGGTAATGGCGCATATAACCATCGTGGCTGGACGCATAAGGTTCTGGCATTAAAATATTAACCTGCTGTCCGATAAGTTCTTGTTCGCTGTAACCGAACATCTGCTTAGCTCTTTTATTGATGCTTTGAATTTTGCCGTCGGTGGCAATCGTGACTACGGCGTCGTTTAAGCTGTCGATAATGCCATTTAGGTAACGAGCGTTAGCGCTCTCCATCTCCAGCATTTTTCTTTCTGCGGTCACATCTTCTATTGCGCCATAGATGCGTTTTGTCCTGCCATCAGAGCTTCTCTCAACTTTGCCGTTGGTTCGTATCCACTTTTTATTGCCTTTGTTATCGGTCAATCTGAAATCGTTAATGCTGCCTTCACCGTCTATCAAAGCGATCTGAAAGAGCTGTTTAAGTCTCTCGCGGTCATTCTCTTCAAAAAAGGAAAAGGCGAGATCAACGGTTAGTTTCTCTTCACTGTCCAAACCGTAAATGCGATAAACCTCCTGAGACCAGTAGAGTGATCGAGAGGTAACATCGTATTCCCATGCGCCGATATCGGACATAGCACAAACTTCATTAAACAGAGATTGAAACGATTCAAGTTTTAGCAGATGCCACTCACTCTGCAATCGCGCTTGAAGCTGTGAAACGAAAATATCGACGAAGAAATGGGTATCACAGAATGGAGCGACATTGCCTCTGGTTAACGCAACTAGCAAGCCAATAATTCTGCCATCGCAACATATGGGAAATCCCAGATAGCTTTGAATATCGCCATCATCGCAATAAGTTTGGCTCGAATAACGACTAGAGAAATCGTTAATGATGAGATAGTGATTGCTGTTGTAGACCATCTCACAGGGCAACTCTTTAAGTTGATATGAGAAATTATCTACGACTTCATTACCTTCCAATACAAGGTGGGTTTGTATGCCGTCAAATGACTCATTGAGCTCAGCGACGAATACTATGTCGGCTTTTAGTGCCTTGTTTAGCATTTTCAAAGAATGCTCAAACTCTCCATAATTTTGCTGGAGAAACTGTTTAAGTATGTTAGTTGGGCATTCTCTTAAGTGCTTATGCATCGCCTTTCTCTCTAAACGAAGAGCCCAACGAGGCAAGTTTATCTGCTCGTTCTTTTACCGCAGTGGATTCACAAGCGACAAGTTCGGCTTGTTCAAGATTACTTTCCGATGCGTTACTGATGTTGACGATATTGCGGCTAATTTCTTGTGCAACGGCACTTTGTTCTTCTGTCGCCGTTGAGATCTGTGCAGCTAACACTGAAACATCCGTGATAGCGTCATAGACTTTTTTCACCAGTATTTGGGTCTCTTTCGCTTCCTCAGTACAGTTCTGAGCAGCGAGTTTGCCCTGATTCATTTTCTCTGCCCATGTACGAAGCGTAGCTTGAATATCGGTAATGGAACTTTGTATTTGTTGGGTTGCGTGATGGGTACGGGTAGATAGCGCTCTTACTTCATCGGCTACTACAGAGAATCCTCGTCCATGCTCCCCAGCTCTGGCTGCTTCTATAGCAGCATTAAGAGCCAGCAAGTTTGTTTGATCCGCAATGCCAAGAATTTCCTGCATTACGTTGCCAATTTTGTCTGCTTCCACGACCAGATCTTCTGCTGCTTCTGCAGACTTAGCGACTTCTGATGCCAGAGTTTCGACTTCTCTCATAGTGTGGTCGACGGATAGGGACGATTTAGAACAGTTTTCGTGTGCTTCTTCGACCTTATGATTAGTGCTGACGGTATTTCTGGCAACTTCATCAATCGTTGTTGCCATCTGTTCTACAGCAGTTGAAACCTGATGCAACTCTGAGGCTTCTTGTTGAACACCTTCCTTTGTCTTGTTAGATAAGGACAATAGAGCATCCGCACCATTTTCCAAGATGCGAGTACTGTCTGCGATTCGTCCAATAATTGTCACCATTCGACCTTCATACATTTTTAAATGAAAGTCTGCGATACCAAACAGGGAGTTGCCTGAAAAAACGTAACGCGAAACACTGTCGTAGTTTGACGAAAGGCGATTAAAATATTGCGTCGTTTTCAGTAAGTGTTCAAAGAACACTATGAAAGGTAAAGCAATCAGTAGGGCATTGAGCCAATAGAAGTACGTGCCAGCCCAAAGAATGAATATGCCGAGCACGAAGAACAACGCTAGTCTAACTTTGGACGACAGTTGAGGAATCGTGTGAATAGATTTCCCAGCATTAACACGTTTGTAGAGTTGTTCCGCTCTGTGTCTGTAGGTCGGTTGTAACTTACGTCTTACTGACTGATAGCCAATTTTTTTATCGTTCTCATAAATCGGCGTTACAAACGCATCAACCCAATAGTAACGTCCATCTTTGCATCTATTTTTTACAGCACCTCGCCAAGCGTGGCCTGCTTGCAAATGCTGCCACAAATCTGCGAACGCAGCTTTGGGCATATCAGGATGTCGGACAATATTGTGGTTTTTGCCAATTAACTCTTCGGCACTGTAACCTGCGATTTTGCAGAAAATATCGTTGGCGTAGGTCACCACTCCGCGTAGATCCGTTGTCGAGACTAGCTCGTCATTTTCAGAAAAAACAACTTCCTCATCGATTAAATCTTGATTCCGTTTCCCCATGGGACACCTTTTACTGACATTGGCTCGTTAATACAGCTTTTAAAGTGTTCTTTTTCTAGGTCACGCAGCGTATCGATACGGTCATCTCTGTTATCAATCAGTTACGGCATTTGTAGGTTCTACATAGTTTGATTGTAGGGAAAGCGTGCTCATATCGCTTATCCATTTGGTATCGAATTTAGTCAGCACCTTTGCAGTACTTATTCGCTAGGGTGTGTACAAAATTTAAGCTGCTTTAAACTTATAGGTGATAGATACGGTATATGCAACTGGCTCTATGAGCTTACTTTTTACAAAAACGATTCAGTCAAACAAATGAGATTTATGTCAGCTCTTCATTGACAACAGTAGATTGTAGTCACTTAAAAAAAGGCGACGGTTTTCGGTCTTGCGCATATGGAAATAGTGCTCTTTAAGTGGCAGGGAAGAGTGTTTACGTACTGATATAAAGCCTATCTAAATACTGCCACTGGACTTTGAATCGTTACTCTCGCCTTCAGCTTGCTGAGCTACTCAAAACAAATTTGTGCCTAAGCTGCTTCATAGTTTTGCCAATCAATACGATGATGACTGCTCCAATAAGAACAGGTGTAATTAAGAATCCCCAACTTTGCCCCGACAACATGATCAATATAGGGTTTGCGCCAGCAGGTGGATGAGTTGTCTTTGTGACGAGCATTAGGGTAACTGCAATGCCTGTCGCCAAGGCTAAGCTAATAGGGGTTACACCGATGAATTGAACAAAAAACACACCTACAAAAGCGGTCAATAAATGTCCTAGAATGACATTTTTAGGCTGAGCAAGTGGGCTATCGGGGACACCAAAAACCAGTACGGTGGTTGCACCAAAAGGAGCCATCAGCAATGCGAGGTTATAAAACGAATGATCAAAGTAAGACAAAGCTCCGATAGCGATGCTCGCTCCAATTCCGGCAATAATTGACAACAATATATGGTTCACTAGATTTCTCCTTTTTAAGTAGACCGATTTGTCTACATTTATAAAATAGACAGATCGGTCTACTTGTGTCAACATTGTTTTAAAGGAGAACAATATGAGCATAAAACGTCAGTTATTAATCGATAAGGCGCTGGAGCTTTTTTACTACAATGGAATAAATTCTATTGGTATAAATGAAATTCTTAAATCATCGGGTGTCGCCAAAAGAACGTTGTATATGAACTTTGATAGCAAAGAAGCATTGATATTGGCGGCTTTGCAGCAACGTCATGAGCGCTTTTTGAATTGGCTTGAGGGCAAACTTTCTGGTGCAGAGTCAGATGCAATTGTGATTAAAAACCTATTTAATGCATTAGCGAATTGGTTTCAGAATTTAGAACCCGAGTTAGGCGATTTCAGAGGGTGTTTTTTTATCAATACATCGGCTGAGTTTAGTGACTCAGGCTGCGACATTGCACGTTTCTGTCACCAGCATAAGCAAGAGGTGAGGCTGTTGATCAAAAAATATCTTCATACAGAAAGCACACTCTTGTTGGACTCAATTTGTGTACTTAAAGAAGGGGCGATAACTACCGCTTATATGACGGGTGATAGCCAGACAGTAACCACGAACTGTTTAGACATATTGAAAGTGTTACAGGAAAGCATCAGTCAAACAGAGACTAAGAAATAACCTGTAAGAAGGTAAAGCGTTTGCCTTTGTAATCCTTACCTTCTTTGGCAACTAGGACTGAAACTCTATTTTCTTCCTGCTACATAGGTGAAGGCGAATCAGCTAGAGGTAAAAGGAGTCAGATCCATACCTTCAATTTCACACACTGCTTTAATCGTTGGGTTGTCGCATAGGCGTTTTAGATATGCAGCTAAATGCTCGAAAGTCAGCGGTGATTTTTCTATTGGTAGTGACCATTCAGCAAGCATGAACAGGAAATAATCACACGCTGAAAGCGTACTACCCAGTAAATACTCATTGTGTTTAAGTTGGTCATTAATGATGGAGAGCGCTTCAGCAATTCGTTCATCTTGCGCCGCGACCACATTCGGAATGGTTGATTCGTCATTGGTATGTCGTTGTGGATAATAACGAACCATCAATTCAGCTTGAAGTGTGTTGTTTAAGTAAGCGATCCACTGATAAAACAATGGGCGTTTGGGATCTCCTATTGCTGGCATTAAACCAGATTGAGGATGTAATTCGCAGATATGCATGCATATCGCTGGGCTCTCGAATATAGATTGACCATCAACAACCAATGTTGGAATACGACCGGCAGGGTTCAACTTGAGATACTCAGCTGATTTCTGAGAATTCGCCTTTTTGTCTACCAAGATTAACTCATAATCAGCTTTCAGGTGGTGGAGCAAAAAATGAGGCGCTAGGCTTGCGTTGTTCGGGTAGTAATAAAGCTTGAACAAAAGTGACTCCTTGTCTATCTGCGGCTTATAACGTTATCAATGCTGTAAAAAATGAACGGCCTAAATATAGTTCTTAAGTACTGACATGCAGTGCTCTACCGTCAACTCTTTCTCTCCAACGGGAGCAACGTAGTGAATGGCTTTTTCTGCATGATCTCGACCGGACAATTTCCATATTACCCAAGCTGCTAGATATTGAGAGGATAAACATCCACCAGAGGTAGCAACATTACCTTTTGCAAAAAATGGCTGTTCGAGAACTTCAACTCCCATTTCCTGTACCCAAGGTTTAGTGGTTAAATCCGTACAGGCTGGAACATCGTTAACCAAATCTAAAGCCGACAGTAGCAATGTTCCGGAGCATTGAGCACCAATAATTTGAGTGTTTGGATCGAGTGAAAGGCGAGACAAAATGGATTGGTCTTTGGCGATATCTCTTGTGAATATACCGCTGCCGAAGAGCACCGCATTCGCTCGATTAGCAAACTCTAATGGCTGCTGCGCTTCAATTCGAACGCCATTCATTGAAGTAACAAATTCAGAAGGGCAGGTAATTTGAACGTTCCAACCATATTGTTTCATTCGGTTCAGAATGCCTGAAGCGATAAACGAATCCAATTCATTGAATCCTTCAAACGTGAGTACAGCTATATCCATATAATCCTCTATGTATTGGCGCGTTTTGGACAATGTTTTAGGTTATATAGTGCTCATCATTTAACTGCAACCCATAACGTTTGGAAAGCATTTGCTGGATGTAAATACATTTACAAACGAATTTAGGAGTGAATCAATTTAATTCGAAAGGGCAGTGTTATCTATATGTACCTAGATAAATGAGTTAAAGCTTAATCTCTATATTGTCGCGAATGTATGTTGGAATAGATAATTTTTCATCTAGGTCTTTGAATCTCTTCTCTACAGGCATAGCAAGAACTACCGCATTTAGTTCTTCATAGCTGATGCCAGCGACTCTACAGCCTGTCATTAACCCATTGATAAAACACTTCTTATCTCTTTTCTCACGCTGCTCACTTTCTGGAATGGTTGAGTACAACTCGCATTCTTTTTTAAGAAGGGTGATAAGCTGTTCTTTTATAAGTTCCATGTTCTTCCTAGATAGAGTCGGTCAAGTTAATCTCATAATTAGCCAATAGAAATAGTTGGTCAATGGGCAGCTATAAACTTAACGTTTTCTCCTTTAGGACAAGAAACAAAAAAGCCAGTGAACAGTGTCACTGGCAATAGCCTTAGGGGGGCAAAGACTTGGAATTATAAAGGAGCTAAGTAAAGACTTAGCTCCTCTTTTTTATCTTAAGAAGCTGTAACCGCAGATTTTGCAGTTGCGCGTGCTTTAAAGAATGCGTAGCCGAAACCAGTTACCGCTGTACCTGCTGCGATAGCCACTAGGTACATAAGTACAGGTGTAATCGCGTTAGGGATAAGCAGTACAAACAGACCGCCGTGTGGAGCCATTAGTTTTGCACCGAACAGCATAGATAGAGCACCAGTTAAAGCGCCACCTGCCATACATGCTGGGATGACACGCATTGGATCTTTCGCTGCAAATGGGATTGCACCTTCAGAGATGAAGCATAGACCAAGTACGAATGATGCTTTACCTGCTTCACGCTCACTTGGTTCAAACTTATCTTTAGCAAGGAAAGTTGCTAGACCCATACCTAGAGCTGGAACCATACCTGCTGCCATGATAGCTGCCATTGGAGCGTAAGTTTGAGAAGCAAGTAGACCAACACCGAATGTGTAAGCAGCTTTGTTTACTGGACCACCAAGGTCGAAACACATCATCGCGCCTAGAATCACACCAAGTAGAACTGCGTTAGCTGAACCCATGTTGTTTAGGAACTCAGTCATAGCAGACATGATGCTTGATACTGGGCCACCAACTACATAGATCATTACCAGACCCGTTACTAAGCTCGCAACGAATGGGATGATTAGAATTGGTTTAAGTGCTTCCATTGATTGAGGCAAAGAAACTTTGTCTGCAATGTATTTAGCTGAGTAACCAGCAATGAAACCAGCTGCGATACCACCTAAGAAACCTGCGCCAGTAGAGCTCGCTAACATACCGCCGATTAAGCCCGGTGCAAGTCCAGGACGGTCAGCGATTGAGAACGCGATAAAGCCAGCAAGAACAGGGATCATAAGAGCGAATGCTGAGCCACCACCGATGGTCATCAATGCTGCCGCTAGAGTGCCTTGTTCTTTAAACGCTTCGATACCGAATACGAAAGAAAGTGCGATGATCAAACCACCTGCAACCACCACTGGAAGCATGTGTGAAACACCCGTCATTAGATGTTTGTACACACCTTTTTTCTCGCCAGTGGTTTCTGCGCTTTTCGAAGCTTCAGCTTGAGTGTAAACCGTTGCTTTCTCGAAAGCGTTGTTGATCTCTTGTTCTGTTTTCTTCAGCGCAAGGCCAGTACTGGTTTTGTACAGTTTTTTGCCGTTGAAACGATCAAGTGGAACGTCGATATCTGCTGCAATGATGACAAGATCTGCATCAGCAATTTCTTGTGCAGTCAGTTGGTTTTTAGCACCAACAGAGCCACGAGTTTCTACTTTTACTTTGTGACCAAGACGAGCACCAGTTTCTTCCAGCGCTTCAGCAGCCATAAAAGTGTGTGCAACACCTGTTGGGCAAGCAGTAATCGCAACGATCTTCTTCGCGCTAGCTACTGGAGCCGCTGGTGCTTGGTAAGTGGTTGCTGCGTTTGCACTAAGCTCTGATGCTTGTTCAACAGCAGCTTTCAAGTACGCTGTTGGGTTACTTGTGCAAGCCGAAATGTCGCTTTGGTAAACTTTTTTGCCCACAAAGCGAGTGGTATCAACAGGTGTATTGGCTGCAACGATAACTACGTCAGCACCGCTGATGTCTGAATCAGTCAGCGTGTAGCCTTCAATCACAGAAGAATGACATTCCACAACGGAAGTCCAGTTCAGCGATTTAGCCGCTTGTTCAAGTAGTCCGGCAGCGATAATGCTGTTTGCAACGCCGCTAGGGCATGCAGTGATAATAGCAATATTCATAGTACGACCTTCTGTCCTTAATCGTTAGATACTGTAAAAGTATCAACTGGTTGTAATTGGATTTCTTTTTGTAGGGTGGTTAATTGAGTTTCTGAAGTCACACCCACACCAACCTGAGTCACCGCTAGGGCAGACAGGGCTGTTGCGAATGTGATTAAAGATTCTTTGTCCATGTTTTGCATATGTCCCCAACAAAGACCAGCAACTAGGGTGTCACCAGCACCGACGGTGCTAACAACTTCCATACGTGGTGGTTTTGCATGAAGCCATTGGCCTTGGTTTAGCCACATGGTTCCGTTGGCTCCCATTGAGACAACGATGTTCTCGATACCTTTCTCAGCCAGTTGCGCCGCAGCTGAACGACACTCTTCAGGCGTTGCTAACTCACGACCAACAAACTGAGACAGTTCTTCATCGTTTGGCTTAATCAGCCAAGGATGAGCATTTAAGCCTGCTGCAAGGGCATCGCGGCTGCTATCAAACAGAACGCGTTTACCAAGTGAATGCAGCTTTTCTATCCAAGACGCGCATAAGCTTGGAGAAACACCCGTTGGTAAGCTTCCAGCTAGCACGAAATAATCATGGTCTTGCGCAAGACGAAGCAGTGTCGCTTCAAACGCAGCAATATCTTGCTCGGTAACATTGATTCCAGGGAAATTGATGTCACTCACTTCACCATTAGCTTCAACAAGTTTGACGTTGATGCGGGTTGAACCCTGAATGCGGATGAACTCATCGCGCGCACCCATCTCTTCAAACAGTTGGCAGAACATCTCTTGGTTGTCTTTACCAAGGAAGCCCGTAACAGTCACTTCTGCGCCAAGGTCGCTCAGCACTTTTGCTACGTTGACACCTTTACCCGCTGCATGAAGTGAACCTTTCTTAACAAGGCTCACAGTGCCCACGTTCAGCGTCTCTAAGCTGCCAGTTAAATCGAGCGCAGGGTTCAGAGTTACGGTAACGACTTTTTTGGTTGTCATAAGTCGCTCCTTAACCTTCACCTAGACCTGCGTTGATCGCAGCGCCGATAGATTCCAGTGCTTTTGCAGCGTCAGGACCTTCGGCAGTGAACTGAAGCTGATGACCGTGCTTAACGCCTAATGCGATCACTTTCATCAAGCTCTTAGCGTTGACAGATTTTCCATCACCATCAAGGTTTGAAACCTTAATAGCGGATTCAAATTTCTTCGCTTCAGCAACCAACATAGCGCCTGGACGAGCATGCAAACCGTGAGAGTTTTTGATCTTAAATACCGCAACATTTTCACCCGCAGATTCAGCAGGCGCTTCTTCTTGCACTTCGTTACTGAATAGAGTAAGCAGTTGATCCACATTAGCTTTCAAAAATGCTTCCTGTTCGCCAGCGAATACTTTTTGCGACAGCGTGTTAAGCATGTTTTGGTGTGCATTGTTGCAAGCAGCGAAGGCAACAAGTGCTTTCACAGGCAGACCGTCATGCTCACAATGATTTGCTGTTGAAACGAAAGACATTCCTGTACGTTTCACTGCTTTATCGCTGCTCACTACCCATAGGCCTTTGCCTAGATGAGTCGGTTTTTTAGTGACTAAATCCGCAACGAATTCAGAATCCGCACAGCCTGTATTTTTTAATAGACCGCCAGCGACAGCGCTCATTTGCACCATGTCACTTGCAGGGAATAGTAGTTGGATAAGTGAAGCATCGAAATCCGCTTCGAACTGAACTTCACCATTGAGCAGAGCAATGATGTCATTCGCCGATTTAGCTTGTTTCAATTTCTCTTCTACACCATCAGCAGAAAGCACTTTTGTCAGTTGCTTTAGAATACCAAGGTGCTCATCAGATTTCGCCGCGATACCAATTGCAACATAAACCGTGTTGTCGTCGCCCCAGTTCACACCGTTAGGGAAATGGTGAACCGCAACGCCTGTTTGTTTAACGAGATCGCGTGTGTCTGTGGTGCCATGAGGAATAGCGATACCGTTACCCAAAAACGTAGAGTTTTGAGCTTCACGGTTCAGCATTCCTTCAACATAGCCACTATCGACTAAGCCTTTTTGAGTGAGGTCGGCAGCGATAGCGCGAATAGCGTCCAACTTGTTCGCGTGAGCTTGAGCAAGTTGAATGTTTTGAGTAGTTAATTGCAGCATTGTTTGCCCCTTCTTTTGTCGTAGTTCGACAAGATTATTTTTAATTCTTTTTTATTGTAGTTAACTTTTATCTAACATTAGCTGAAACGATTCAGCATTTAGTCCAAAAAAATTCAGCAAAGTTGCCAAATGGTTTTCAAATAGTCACTTGGAACGTCTACTGATTATTGAGAAATTACCGTAAACATTGACATTGGTATCAATTCCCAACTTTGCTGAATCCTTTCAGCTTTTATACTGAATCGATTCAGCGTATAATTCAACTCCAATGAGGATCGAAAAATTGTTTCTATGATCCGACGCACATAAATAGAGCAGTTGATATGACACTAGATGAAATCGCGAAATTAGCTGGAGTTTCGAAAACGACTGCAAGCTATGTGATCAATGGAAAAGCCCAAAAGTACCGCATTAGCGAAAAGACTCAGCAGAAAGTCATGGCTGTGGTCAATGAATACAACTATCGACCAGATCATGCGGCATCGGCATTAAGAGCGGGGAATAGTCGTTCGTTTGGTTTGATCATTCCAGATCTAGAGAACACCAGTTACGCCAGATTAGCTAAGCTTATCGAACAAAATTCTCGACAAGCGGGTTACCAGATTTTGATTGCCTGTTCTGATGATGATCCTGAAACTGAAATCAGTGCGGCAGAGGCATTGGTGTCACGTCGTATCGATGCGCTTTTTGTAGCGAGCTCGATTCCAAATGCCAGTGAGTATTACCTAAAAATGCAAAACTTAGGTACTCCGGTTATTGCGATTGACCGTCCGTTAGATGATGAATATTTTGCCTGCGTGATCAGCGAAGATTACGGGGCGGCTTATGACCTCACGTCCTCGCTATTAACAGAAGATGTAAAAACGGTCGGCTTAATTGGTGCGTTACCCGAGCTGAACATTTCTCAAGAGCGTCAACTTGGTTTTGAGTCTGCTGTGAAATCAAACCAACGCCAATTTATGCTGGGTTACGGCGAACACTTTAACCGTGAAGAAGGTCGCCGAGTGTTTGAACAGTGGGTGAAAAAGGAACGTCTGCCGGATGCGATTGTGGCAACCTCTTATACCTTGTTGGAAGGTATTTTAGATGTGCTGATGGAACATCCTGATCTTCTAAAGAACATTCGTTTAGCAACGTTTGGTGACAACCGCTTATTGGATTTCTTGCCAATCAAAATCAATTCATTACCGCAACAATTTGAAGTGATTGCTGATAGCGCTTTAGCGCTTGCACTTAATGCGTCAGCGAAGCGTTATCAGGCGGGTGTTGAGTTGGTTCCTCGTCGTTTAAAAGTCAGAGCTTAAACGCTCAACAAACAAGCTCATTAAACAGAGCTTAACAACCAAATCAGTTGGCTTGTTGCCCTTGGGTGTTACTCATTGAACACAAAGGGCAACGAATCCTGTATCAGCACTCACTCTTTGCCTTTTCAGCGTCGCATTTACTCATAAAACGGGTATCATATTTGGCAACTATTATAAAAGTGTTCGTTGCACAGGAAAGGCATGAAGTTTCTTCACACCTCAGATTGGCACCTTGGCCGTCAGTTTCATAACGTGTCGCTACTTGAAGATCAAAGACACGTTCTCTCTCAAATTGTTGATTACATCAAACAGAATCCAGTGGATGCTCTTGTGCTGGCGGGTGATGTTTACGATCGCTCCATACCACCGACGATGGCTATTGAATTGTTAGATGAAGTTGTCACGCAAATTTGCGGTGAGCTTGGTGTGCCTATGATTGTGATACCGGGCAACCACGACGGAGCCAAACGACTGGGTTTTGCTGCCAAGCAGATGAAGCAGTCTGGCTTGCACATCATTGCTGACTTTAAGCAGATGCTTGAGCCCGTTGTGCTTACTAGTGAACTGGCGGGTGAAGTTGCTTTTTATGGTATGCCTTATAACGATCCTGAACTTGTGCGCCATTATTATCAGACAGTCGTCAGCACTCACGATGAAGCTCATCAACATCTTTGTGGCTTAATTGTCGAGCAATTTCAATCGTCGCAACGAAATGTGCTTGTGAGCCACTGTTTTGTTGATGGTGCGATTGAATCTGAGTCAGAACGTCCACTTTCCATCGGGGGCTCAGACAGAGTCAGCCACGAACACTTTTTATCCTTCGATTATGTTGCCCTTGGTCATTTGCATCAGCCTCAGATGAAAGGCACTGATTACATCCGCTATTCAGGTTCATTGATGAAGTACAGCTTCAGTGAACAGCACCATAAGAAAGCAATGACGTTGGTTGAACTGAACAAAGATGGCTTCGTATCGGCAACTCAAGTTCCGCTTGATGCTCCTCATAACATGCGCATTGTGGAAGGCGAGTTAGAGCAGATTCTGCAACAGGGCAAAACAGACCCAAACAGCCACGACTATTTACTGGTTCGCCTGCAAGATAAACATGCCATTCTCGACCCAATGGAAAAGCTGCGAAAGGTTTACCCAAATGTTCTGCATCTTGAAAAACCGGGCATGCTGATTGGTGTGGATCAGGAAATGGGCAAAGCACGTCTGGCTCGCGGAGAAATGGACATGTTCAAAGATTTCTTCCTTGAAGCTAAGCAAGAATCATTAACCGAAGCACAAGAACAAGCCGTGAGTGCGGTTATCCAGTCATTGAAGCAAGGGGAATAAGATGCGCCCAGTCCGATTATCGATTCAGGCATTTGGTCCTTTTGCTGGCAAAGAGGTGGTGGATTTCACCAGCCTTGGTGCTTCACCATTGTTTCTCATTAATGGTCCAACAGGGGCTGGGAAAAGCTCGATTCTAGATGCGATTTGTTTTGCCTTGTACGGAGAAACAACGGGCAGCGAACGTACTGGCGATCAGATGCGTTGTGATTACGCGGATGCAGAACTGCTCACTGAAATAGAGTTTGAGTTTGAATTGGCAGGGCGAGTTTATCTCGTCACTCGCAGTCCAGATCAAGAAACGCTGAAAAAGCGTGGTGAAGGCACAACCAAGAAAACTCACTCAGCCACGCTGGTGGAACTGGTTAATGGTGAGCAGAAGTTGCTAGCGAACAGACCGAATCCCGTCGCCAAGGCTATGGTTGATTTGATTGGCTTGGATGTGAAGCAGTTCCGCCAGGTTATGGTGATTCCACAGGGTAAGTTTCGAGAGCTCTTGGTTGCGAACTCTAAAGAGCGTGAACAAATCTTTGGTCAGCTATTCCAAACGCAGATTTATACCCAGATTGAACGTGCGCTGTTTGATAAAGCTGCGGGTATTCGAAAAGAGAAAGACGAGTTTGATAACCAGATAAAAGGTGCATTGAATGTCGTTTCTGTCGCCTCTGAAGAAGAGTTAAAAGAAGAACAAACCAAGTTAGAACCAGAGTTGAAACAAGGTGAGCAGACTTATCAAACATTGCAACAGCAACTGGATGAAGCGAAGAAACTGCGCAACTTGGCGTTGGAGCTTAAGCAGAAATTTGCGCAAAAAGCTGAGTTTGAAAAAGCGGTTGCTGAACATCAGTCACAACTGGCTGGCATTGAACTACTGCGCCAGAAAAGAGTAAAAGCGAGAAAAGCGTTAGCGTTGGATTTGCCTTTCAATCAGTGGGTAAGTGCTACAAAGCAGTTTGAACAAACGACAAAAAGCGTTGCAGAAAAGCAGCAGCAAACTTCGCAAATCAAGCTTCAGTTTGAACAAAACGAAGCGGCTTGGAAACAAGCGGCTCAGCATGCGCAGAGTGTTCCAGAGCTGTCACAACAGCTCTATCAACTTGAAGAAATTGGCAAAAAGTACCGCGCCTTAGATGATAAACAAAAGGCACTCATCGTTGCTCAGCAGACTTTTACCAAAACGAGAATAGAGGAAGAGGAGCTTGAGAAGCAGCTAAAGGGATTAGATAGCGAGATTCAAGCCAAACGTGCGGAATACGAGCAAACCTCGCACGCAGTTTCGAGCTTAGATGCAAAACGTCTTTCTCTGGGGAACATTGCTGAGCAGATCAAGATTCGCCAAAACTGCAGCCAATTAAGTGAGCAGCAAATCAAGCTCAAACAGAATGTCATGGTGGCTGAAAACGCTTATAAAGAAGCGCAGCAAATGACAGCCAACGCTAAGCGTGAAGCCGATAAGCTAGAAATGATTTGGCACACCAACCAAGCCGCGGAGTTGGCTAAATCATTAAGCGAAGGTGATGCTTGTCCTGTATGTGGAAGCCTAGAACACCCGCATTTAGCGAACTTTACAGGTGATGTGGTTACTCGCGCTGATGTGAAAAATGCCCGCGATGAACAGCAACGCCGTGCGACAAATGAGCTGGAAGCGCTGAAGAATCATCAATCTTCGCTATCCAATCTTGCTCAGCTTGAACGTGAACTGAGCCAGTTGCTTGCTAAGATTACAGAGCAAGCGATAGCTGAACTCGCAGAGCTTGAGCAAACCAAGGTCGCGTTGGAAAAAGAGATCCAAACCCTTTCGCTAATGCAGCCACAAGTATTGAAATCTCAGTTAGAAACGCTGGAAGGACGTCTGCTACAAACCAAGGCTAACCTTGAAAAATCAATTGTGAGCACTGCAGAAAGCAAACATGCGGTGACCGTGCTGGAAACCGAAGTGGCTTCTTTGCGCGAAGGTATCTCGTCTGGGTTCGAAAACGTTGAACAAGTTAGAAGCCAATACGTAGCGGTGAAAAAGCAAATCGAAGATGTGCAAAAAGCGGAACAGAGTGCGCAGCAACAGTTTGCTGAAGTACAAAAGCAGCTTTCAGCGATTGAGTCATCATTGAGTGATGCACTCACTCTACAAAAGCAATGGTCACAAGAGAAAGAAGCTACCGAAAAAGTATGGTTGGACGCTTTGTCGGCGAGCGAATTTGAAAATCAAGAAGCTTATTTAAATGCTAAGTTGGTTGAATCCGCCATCGCTGAGCTTGAGTCTTCCATTCGTCAGTTCGAAGACCAAGGAGCATCACTCAAAACTCAGCTTGAATCGATCGACAGTGAACTAAAAGATAAGCAGTTACCTGAATTGGAACCGTTAGAGCAGGCATTGGCGACCAAACAACAAGAAGTTGACCAAGCATTGCAAACCTATACTCAGCTCCGCTCTCGAATGGATAGTCTAAATCAGGTTCAGCAGAAACTCACTGCTCTCTATGCCAAAAATGAAGAGCTGGAAAAAGCCTATCAAGTGTTTGGCACATTAAGTGATATTGCTACGGGTAAAACGGGAGCGAGAGTAAGTTTGCATCGTTTTGTGCTGGGTGTGCTTCTGGATGACGTCTTGATTCAGGCGTCGCAGCGATTACAACTGATGAGCAAAGGGCGCTACTTACTCAAGCGCAAAGAAGAACGTGCAAAAGGCAACAGTGGTTCAGGTCTCGATCTTATGGTGGAAGATGGCTACACAGGAAAATGGCGTGATGTAGCAACTCTATCCGGTGGTGAGTCGTTTATGGCGGCGCTTTCTCTCGCTCTGGGATTGTCAGATGTAGTGCAGTCGTACAGTGGGGGCATTCGCCTCGATACGCTGTTTATTGATGAAGGCTTTGGTAGCTTAGATCCAGAGTCACTCGATTTAGCTATACAAACTCTTATCGATCTACAGCAGGGCGGGCGAACCATAGGCATCATTTCCCACGTTAGTGAACTTAAAGAACAGATTTCACTACGGTTAGATGTAGAAGCATCTAGAACGGGCAGTTCGATAAAGTTGGTTGCCTAATCATAAGTCCCTCGAAGAAAGCGAGCTAAATTCAATTAGCTCGCTTTTTTGCATCTATAACGCCTTCATAATCATCAAATTGCTAATCTTCTTGCTTGAACTACCACTTTAGGCTTTTCGTCATTTGAAACTAGTCAAAATTGACTATTCTTATTGAGTAACCACATGCTTAAGTAGGAAGCGATGACGCCACTAAACGATAGAAAATTGCTGAATATTATTCGATATGCGCCAGCAGTGTTCATCACGCTATTTGCGATCGTGGTTAATGGCATTCTTATTCAAAGCAATCAAATGGAAGCGGAAGAAAAGATAGAGTTCATTCGTGAGAGTTTGATTGAGCAACAGAAGCAAATCGTCAAAGAACAACTTAGACAGATTTCTGATCAGATCGATCGGCAAAAAAGTCAGACGGTAAAAACCCTTCAACAGCAAATCTATGACCGTGTTTATGAAGCACACAAGATTGCGACCAATATCTACGAGCATCACCGCGACAAGCCAAAAGAAGAAGTGACCAAAATGATTACGGAGGCACTACGACCCATCCGTTTCAATCATGATCGAGGATACTTCTTTATTTATGACAGCGACGGAATCAATGTGATGCACAGTTTGTTTCCTCAGCTAGAGGGTCACTCCGTTTGGAACACCAAAGACGTTCGCGGAACTCTGATAGTTCAGGAACATATCGCCAGAATGAAGGCGGCAGGTGGGGAAGCTTTTTACCGCTGGTGGTACAGTAAGCCAGACGCCAATGCCAAAGATCAGTTTGAGAAGATTGGCTTTGCGAAGCTGTTTGAACCTTATGGCTGGTATATCGGCACGGGCGATTACATTGTTGATGTTGAATCGGACATCAAAGAACAGATTGTTGAATGGCTAAAACATTTCCGCTACGGCGACAACGATTACATTTTTATCATAGATGAACATAGAACCGTCATTTCTCACCCAGAACCTTGGATGGTGAGTACTCCAGTATCCGAAGAACTAGGCACGCAATTAGATGAGATTCGAGATAATCAATCAGAGCGTGCAGGCTTTACTCACTACATGGCGAAATACATGCCGGGAGCACCCAATGGTGGAGAGAAAATCAGTTATCTCAAGATGATCGATGGTTGGGATTGGACAATCGGTACAGGTTTTTATGTGCAACGTTTTGAAGCTTATCTTGCAGAGAATGTGCGAGCTTTAGAAGCAAGTAATAGAGCCGAACTAAGACGTGTACTGTTAGCAAGTTTGATTTCAACTTTAGTCATCATTGCTCTTTCGCTAAAGATGGGGCGCGTTATAGGTGTTCGTTTTAGTCGCTTTCAGGAACGTATAGGCAAAGATTTTGATGAGCTCAAGCAGATTAAAGACAAGCTCAAATATCTTGCAGAGCATGATTCATTAACAGACCTGCCAAACCGATTATTGCTTAATGGCATAATTCACAATGGTGTTGACTATGCACATCATAATCAATGTTGTGGAGCCGTGATGCTGCTCGATGTGGATGATTTTAAAAAGATTAATGATTTGCATGGTCACTCAGCGGGTGACAAGTTGCTTAAAACCATAAGCCGAAAATTTGAGAGTATTTTAGGCGCTCACGATACCGTGTCTCGTTTTGGTGGTGATGAATTTATCTTTTGCTTTCCAGATTTAGCTGATGATATGGCTGCTAGAGAGAAAGTCATTGAAATACAGCAAGTGTTTGAAGATAAGTTCATTATTGATGGCAAAGTTCTCACGACGAATTGCAGTATTGGTGTAGCTATATTCCCTCGCGATGATACTGACCCTGAAGCATTAATTCGTAAAGCAGATGTTGTTTTGTATAAATCCAAAGCGTTGAACAAAGGCAGCGCGATGTTTTACAACAAGGATATCAATGAAGAGATCCAACTTGATTACATGATTGAGGAAGAACTGAGAAAAGCACTTAAAGATGAAGAGATTAAAGTGCTTTATCAGCCACAAATTCAAGTCAAAACCGGCAAGCATGTTGGTGTTGAAGCGCTTGCTCGTTGGAACAGCAAACGCTTAGGACCCATTTCGCCGATCAAGTTTATCGCCGTCGCAGAAGAGATAGGTGTTATTCATGAACTTGGTTGTTTTGTTTTTCGCAAAGCATGTGAAGATATACTCTCCATCAGCCCTAATGGTACAGATGCGATCGGCATTTCAATTAATATCTCTCCGAAGCAGCTAATGGAGCCAAATTTCCCCGAAAAACTGGTCAAAATCGCGCAGATAGTCGGGATTGATATTTCTCGTGTAACGTTAGAGATTACCGAGAACGTTTTATTGGAAGATCTCAGTACAGTAGCGGAACGCCTCAATAGTATGAAGAGTTATGGCTTTGGACTCTCATTAGATGACTTTGGGACGGGTTACTCGTCACTCAGCTATTTGAACACGCTACCCATTACTGAGATTAAGATTGATCGCTCTTTTACCGACAAAATTCTAGAAAGCGATCAGACGCAAACGTTAGTAAAAGCGATTATCGCGATTGGCGATTCTTGTAACATGACTGTTGTTGCCGAAGGAGTTGAGACCATGGAGCAGTTTGAGGCTCTGTCAGATTATGGCTGCGATGTCGTGCAGGGTTACTATTTCGCGCCTCCTTTAACCATTGAATCGATCGGTGAGATTTTTTGCTCATCACTGCAATCTGGTTCTGAATCTAATTAACTCGCTACTTAGTTGACTAGCTAAAGCAACTCAATCCGTAGAAATAGATGCAGAAGTTCTTTAGAATGCCCGCTTGCTTTTATCTTTAAATGTACTGTGATGCTGAAAATCTCCAACACCGTTGAACTTGCCGATTGGGAAATAGAGCTCTCTGCCATTCGAGCAATGGGTAGTGGTGGGCAGAATGTGAATAAGGTTTCCAGCGCAATCCACCTTCGTTTTGATATCCA
Source organism: Vibrio sp. HM8-C (assembly GCF_058630515.1). Taxonomy (NCBI): domain Bacteria; kingdom Pseudomonadati; phylum Pseudomonadota; class Gammaproteobacteria; order Vibrionales; family Vibrionaceae; genus Vibrio; species Vibrio sp. HM8-C. The sequence goes on along the minus strand of NZ_JBMMKS010000007.1, from coordinate 111,029 downwards.
GCGTTCAACGTTGCCAGCAATCTACAAAGAAAAGTTACTTGCGCTCTCAGACAGCAGAATCACCAAAGAAGGGGTGATCATCATTAAAGCGCAGACTTTCCGTACTCAAGAACAAAACCGTGAAGATGCTCTAAACCGACTGCGAGAACTGATTATCGCCGCCATGGTTGTGGAGAAGAAACGTCGACCGACTAAGCCAACTCGCGCTTCTCAAGTGCGACGTGTTGAAGCAAAGAAAAGAAACGGTGCAAATAAGTCTCTCAGAGGAAAAGTTACCTATTAAGTTTTTGAACTTTCAGGGTAAATTAACTTTTAATCGTGTGATCTCAGTGACACCTTTTTTCTCAATAAAGACTATGCTCTCATCAGTTATATAGGCATAAGGGCACAGTTATGAAATACCAACATATCTTAGTCGCACTAGAGCTGACCGAAGAGAACAAAGCATTAATCAATAAAGCGGTTTCAATGGCGAATACTTTCGACGCTGACGTCTCATTTATTCATGTCGCGGGTGCGGTTGGTGAGGTGTATACCCAGTTAATTGATATTCAACAAGACCCAACTCAAAAGCCTCTTAATCAGCATTCCAATGAGCTTCTTCAAAGCTTCCAGAAATACACCAAGGAGCAATTTCCTGATTTTCCGATCAAACATTTCTGGGTAGGGACTGGCAGCTTGGGTAGCAAGCTTAAAAAAGTCATTGAACAGCATGATTATGATTTACTGATCTGCGGACATCATCATGACTTTTGGAGCAATATGGTTTCTTACTCTCGAGATCTTATCAACAAGTCATCGATTGATATTTTAGTCGTACCGATGGAATCTTAATGGTTCAAGCTAGCGTTAACTCAACTCATAGGGTGAGAGTGAGAAGATAGGATTGAAGAGTAAGGACGCGGAATGAAAAAGAGTGTGACTTTGCGGTCACACTCTTTTTTTTAGGAATCGATATTATGCCGATGGCTTACTATTGTTTTGACTGCGGTTCTGATTGCGACCTTGATTGCGGTTTGGGTTTGAATCGCGATTCGGCTTTCTGTTACCGCTTGGTTTGCTGTTTGCATTTGGCTTACCGCTTGTAGCCTGTTTGCCATTTGAGCCAGGTTTACCATTTCTGTTTGGTTTACCGTTGCCACCCGACTTGTTAGCCGTTGGCGTCTGGTCAGATTTTGCTTTGTCTGCAAATCCTTTAGCGCGATGTTTGTTTTCACCATTCGCTTTTGGCTTGCCGTGTTCTTTCGATTTAGCGTGCTCTTTTGGTTTAGAGTGTTCTTTTGATTTCGAGTGTTGTGTTGGCTTAGAGTGTGGCTTAGCCGCAGGTTTGTCCGCTTTTGAAGAACTTTGAGCAGAGTCAGCACCTTCTGCATTTGGCGCTTTAGGCTTCTTCGGTTTCTTAGGCTTTTTCGGCTTAATTGGGCGCGTGTCTAAAACAGACTCTGGCACTTTATTTGACGGTGCAAAACTTGCCAGTTCCTTACGTGGCAGCACTTGTTGGATTAGACGTTCAATAGCAAACAGCTCTGATGCTTCAAGTGCTGACACTAACGTAATGGCTTTACCCACTTCGCCAGCACGTCCTGTACGACCAATACGGTGAACATAATCTTCAGCTACTTTTGGTAATTCAAAGTTAACCACTTGCGGTAGCTGAGGGATGTCGATACCGCGTGCTGCAATATCAGTCGCAACTAAAACACGTACTTCACCAGATTTGAAATCGGCTAGGGCTTTGGTACGAGCGCTTTGACTTTTGTTACCGTGAATCGGTGCTGCAGTAATGCCTTCATCATTTAAGAAAGCCGACAGTTTGTTTGCGCCGTGCTTAGTTTTAGTAAACACCAGTACTTGTTGCCAGTTGCCATCTTTGATCAGTTTGACCAGCATAGGCGCTTTCTTCTTCACGTCTGCCGGGTAGATGCATTGCTCTACCGTTCTTGCTGTTGAGTTCGCAGGGCTTACTGAGATCTCAACAGGGTTATTCACCATGGTCTTAGCAAGTGCGCGAATTTCGTCAGAGAAGGTTGCTGAAAACAACAAGTTTTGGCGACGTTTTGGCAATAACTCTAGGATCTTACGGATATCACGGATGAAGCCCATATCAAGCATACGGTCAGCTTCGTCTAGAACTAGAACTTCCAGTTGGTCGAATTTCACTGCATTTTGGTTGTATAAATCCAGAAGACGACCCGGTGTTGCAACCAATACGTCAGCGCCTTTGCGCAGGCGCAGCATTTGCGGGTTAATCTTTACTCCACCGAACACTACTGCGCTAGAAAGTGACAGGTGACGGCTATAGGTATTGACGTTCTCTTCTACTTGAGCTGCAAGCTCGCGAGTTGGTGTTAAAACCAGAGCGCGAACTTGATTACCACGCACTTTTGGACCACGTGACAGTAGCTCGAGAATTGGCAGAGTAAAGCCTGCAGTTTTACCTGTACCTGTCTGCGCTGCTGCCATTACATCTTTGCCTTCTAATACAGCCGGAATCGCCTGCAGCTGGATAGGAGAAGGAGTGGTGTATCCTTTTTCTTCAATAGCTTTAAGGATTGGTGCAGATAGACCTAACGAGGTAAAACCCATATTTAATTCTCAGTAATTTACTTAATAACACTCACCACGGATAAAAGATCACCGCTGGCGAAAAGTGCGACATTCTGAGGCTTTCACACTACGGTGGCAACCGATAATTTCCATTTGGCATGTTTCTCAAACCAATGGAAATGATTAATTGCTACCAAATTATAATTTAAGCGTATTGATATGGTGCTAAACTAACCGCCTATAAATGTTAGACGCAATACAAGTACTAGAATTCATGGACGATTATTTAAAGCGAATTAATCAACTAGAGCAGCAAGTCGAAAAACTGACTCGTGAAAATCAGCGCTTGGATGAAAAGCTTAACGCTGCACTTGACGGAAATGGTCTCTGCTTGTGGGAAAATCATTTACCTACTGGCAAACTCACCATCTTTAATATGGAGTGGGGTAAGATGCTTGGCTTTCAACCACAAGAGTTGGAAGCGACCGTTGAAATTTGGAAGAGTCGCTTACATCCTGATGACTATGATTTGGCTGTAGGTGCATTTGAAGACCATGTTAGTGGCAAGGTGGACACGTATCAGGTGATTCATCGAATGATTCACAATGATGGCAGTACGAGCTGGGTATCTGATCGCGGACGTATTGTGGAATACGATGAACACGGTAAGCCTCTGCGAATGATGGGGACTCACATCGATATCACAAAGGAAAAGCGTTACGAACTTGAACTTGCAAGGCTGGCAACGTTAGATCCTTTAACCAACTTATTAAACCGCAAAGTGCTTGTTGAAAAGTGCGATGAAATTTGTAGCGGTATTTTGGAACAACCAGCATCTCTTATTTTTATTGATTTAGATAACTTCAAGACAGTCAACGATCACCTAGGGCATAAAGCGGGTGATGCGGTCTTAATGAAAGTAACGGATTGGCTAAAACAGTATGCGCCGAGTGAGTCAATTATCGCCCGTCTTGGCGGCGATGAGTTTGTGGTGCTGTGTGTTGATCACTCCAGAGATGTTATTAGCCGTTACATCGACCAATTGCTGACCAATGTTAGTGAACCTCTCAAGTTAGACAGCGGTTTAGCGCATATCGGTTTTAGTATTGGTGTTTGCGAATTTACAACGTCCAATTACACATTCGAAGAGCTGTACGAACTTGCTGATAAAGCCATGTATCAGGTCAAGCACAGTGGCAAAAATGGTGTAGCGTATATCAGCGCAGAAAAGGATTAGTTGGCTTATTAAGAAGAAGACTTGTTAGGGAAAAACTCTGGCCAATACATTCTGATGTACCCTGTAGACACCCAAATCACTAAGACCGTCGCAATCGTCAATTCCAAGAAACCAAAATTATGCAGCCAGTGCCAATGTGGGTAATCTGACTCGAAGAAGGTGGTTAATCTGTGCATTGCGATAGCACTGATCACTGAGGGGAAAGTGACGGCAGCGATAGAAGGTTGAAACTTCAAACGCAACAAACGTATGTAGCATAAGTAGATTAGCAGCGTCATGGTGATCGCGATGCCCGCTAAAGCGCCTGTTAGAATTGGATCTGGGTGCGGGAAGTTCACCAGATAAGTCGCAAGCGTTAGGTTAATTGGGGCTGCCATGATCGCAAGTGTAGGTCTAGCTCTGCGAGGCAGGGAACCAAAGAACACCAAGCGATAAAGCACAACGGGCAACAAAATGAAGTAAATCGCTACGCACACTTGCACCAGTGTTTCAGAGAACACGTTGTGCCCAAATTGTGTACCTGCCAGCGAACTACTGATCATTCCCACCGGATATAAGAACCAGCTTGGAACTATGTTGGATATTTTGAAGTTCATGAGCTGGAAGCCAAAGAACAAAACCATCATCGTAAAATGCAGCATTAGCGCTAATGCCCAAATAGGGTAAGCGATGAGCGGCGAGATAACTGCTAAATAGTCACACAATATCAACAAAGCCATACTCATTGGTGCCATAAGGCTTCCCGACAGAGGATGGCTGATATCAGCGATAAAGGTTTTGTAGCTGGTCAGGTATTTTGCGAGAACTGGTAGCAATAAGATTGCACCCAGAGCCGCTAAATAAGGACGAATAGTAAGACCGACGACTGGAAAATAGAGCGCCCACGCTTGACCCAAGCCAATCATGCCTAAAGCAAGGGCTGCTTGAGATGGGGGAACACCTTGTACTTGAAGAAACCTTTTCCAGTTCAACGAAAACTCCGCATTACATCGTCATACAGTGGTGTAATGAAGTACGAGTGTTCGAATTAAAGCAACACCGCTACCACTGGTTTGTGGGTGGCGATATTAACAAGTTTCCTCAGTGTCTGTACGACAATAATGTGTGCGATTGTCACAAAACACGCAGCAAATTAGTAACCTCTAACCGGTATGACTAAATTTTAATCCGCTTTTTACTCTTGCTGCGGTAGATCTTGCTGGCGAAGTTTTTCGTTCTTCAACGTACGATTAAGTAGTTGGCTGTAGATTGGTTGTCCGCCAAACATCTGAGCGAATATCACCGCACCTAATCCTGTAATAATCAGAGGAAGAATCAGGTTGTAGTTACCAGTCATTTCGATAACCAGCAAAATGCCAGTTATCGGCGCACGGACGGTTGCACAGAACAGCGCACCCATGCCGGCAATGGCAAACATTCCGGGTTCGATGTCCAACTCAGGGAAAATACTTTTCGCAATCAAACCAAAGGCATACCCAAATAGAGTACCGAGTGCCAACATAGGTGCGAAGATACCGCCGGGTGCTCCAGAACCAAAACAGACTACGGTTGTGAAAATACGACCGATGAAAAGCAGCAGTAGAACCGTTGCACTGTAATTACCATTAGTTACATCAGGAATAAAGTTGATACCACCGCCTGTCAGTTCGGGTACGTAGAGGAGTGTTAATCCAAAAAATCCACCAAGCAGAGAACCCGTAATCAAATAGCGTTTGCGTTGGTTCTTGTGGATACGGACGAAGATATCTTGAGACAAGGTGATCAGACGGTTGAATATCACACCGAAAACGCCAAACAACATACCTAAAAACAGGAATAAGCCGAGAGCTTTCAGTTCTGGAGCATCATACTCAGGCATCGTGATAACCGCTTCCTGACCGTTAATCATACGAAATACGATATTGGCGGATACCGCAGAAATAATGACCGCACGAATAGAGATAAGCGAGTAGCGAAATTGTGGACGCATCTCTTCTACGACAAACATAATGCCAGCAAGAGGAGCGTTAAATGCCGCCGCTAAACCACCTGCTGCACCAGAAGCGAGAAGAGAGTGGCGAGTATCCTCACTCTTGACTCTGAAGACATCAGAAATCATTCGTCCGATAGCGCCGCCCATTTGCACCGTAGGACCTTCACGTCCTAGTACCATACCTGAACCCAATGCACCCATTCCACCAAAGAACTTCACTGGAATAACGCGCCACCAACGTACAGGACGGATACCGTCCATCGCACCTTCGATTTCAGGAATACCAGAGCCAGCCGCTTCCGGAGCAAAACGGTGTACTAGGTAGTAACCGACAAACGCCAATGCCGCACTAATGATGATTGCGGCTAACCAAAGCGGAAGTAGGTTTCCAATCTCACTTTTTAACCATTCTGTGCGTGTTTCAGAGACGAAATGAACGGCTTTTTCAAAGTAAGTACCCACAATTCCAGCCAGTATCCCAACGGCGAGTGACAAAAACAGAACTGAGATCGGTGTTTTATCTTTAGAGAGAAATTGGTTGATAGCATCCTTTGGAACTTTTGCTAGAAAACTTTGCGTAAACTTCTCTCGGTTGGTCATTTAAAACGGGTCTCATTGTCGGCGTTATGTGAGGAGTGTCAGATTATACTTACCATTACAATCAACTATAGCTGTAAAGTTGCAAATTAGATTTTCATATATGATTTCTATATGAAAGAAGATGAATTTTGCCACTTTTCAAAAAGGTGATTTAGGTAAAAAAATTTGCCAATAATATTAGCTCGAAAACTTGTATTTCTTCGGAAATGAGCCATATTTAAATCGTAAGGCGTTTATCGATATTTCTTACGGAGGATGTGAAAAAAAGCCTTACTTACAATTTGGATGGAATCAAAATTCTAATCGATTAACCTCGTCATTGATTCAAGTGCATCTAACTAGAGATGATAGAATCCGCAGACTCACGATTGAGTAACGAGGAAATAAGGCGCGCTCCCGCAGTGCGCCTTTATGCATTCTGGCCTACCGCAATTCACGTTGTCATCTGTAACTCCACAAAGCGCGTATAGCAAGCTCTAAGCCTCCTATGTATACTCCTTGCAAAAGGAGTATCCCAATGACGAATAAAGTTCCAACTAATATCATTACGGGTTTTCTCGGTGTAGGGAAAACAACGACGATATTGAATCTTCTAAAGAACAAGCCAGAAAACGAAAAGTGGGCGGTTCTTGTTAATGAGTTTGGCGAAATTGGCATTGATGGCGCGATGATGTCAGATCAAGGTGCTTTGATTAAAGAAGTACCGGGTGGCTGCATGTGCTGTACGGCTGGTGTGCCTATGTCTGTTGGTATTAACGCTCTGCTGCGTCAGAAACCAGACCGCTTGATCATCGAACCAACGGGGTTGGGGCATCCAAAGCAAGTCATTGCGACGTTAACCTCAGATCAATACACGCCATATGTTGAACTTAAAGCGACGATTGGCTTGGTTGATCCTCGTAATTTAAGCATTGAGAAATACACCAGTAATCAAAACTTCAATGATCAACTGCAAACCGCAGATGTGATTATTGGCAACAAGGTAGATGAGTGTACGGCTCATGATATTGACGTATTCAATGACTGGGTAACTGACCAAACTCCAGCGAAAGTGTTCCATAAACTGGTAACTCTCGGTCAACTACCGATTGAAGTTTTGGATATTGAACGTGTTCACGGTGGGGCTTCTTCTCATATCGAATCTCACCATCACCACCACGCAGAAATGGAACCTGAGTTTCTGCTAAATCCAAACCAGCCTTTCGCGCGTAAAGAGAACAAAGGGCAGGGTTATTTCAGCTGTGGTTGGTTGTTTGGTGCAGAGTATCGTTTTAACTTTGATGAGCTTTTCTCATTGATTAGCGATCTAACCGCTGAGCGCGTAAAAGCTGTCGTGAATACTGACCAAGGTTGTTATGCCTTTAACTCGGCAAACGGTGTTGTGTCGGTGAATCAGCTGAGCTTAGAAGGTTTTGAGTCTCGCCTTGAAGTGATTGATTCACAGCTTATGCCTTGGGATCAACTAGAGAGTATTTTGCTGAAGTTAGCTGGAATAACTCAATAGGAATAGAAAGGGCGACATAACAGTCGCCCTTTTATCGCTTAAAACGGTGTGAGTGTCTTAGCGCTTATTACGCAGATAACGTTTACGACGCTCTTCTTTGTTTTTCGCTTTCTCTTCCGCTTTGCGAGCTTCTTCAACTTCGACCTCAATGAGCTCTTGAGTGATCATCTCTGGGTGCTCAAGAGTGATTTGCCCGATGATACCTTGGCGTAACTCATGCAGCAGAATTTCAGAAGCTTTGTGTAAATCAACACGACCGCCAGCACGTAGTGCGCCACGTTTACGACCAATTTCTTCCATCCATTCAAGGTCGGACTCTGGTGATTCGTTAATGTTGTAACGCGCTTTCAATAGCTCTGGGTAACGCTCAGCTAGGTACTCTACGGTGTAGAACGCCACTTCTTCGTATTCCATCGCGGTATCTTTAATGGCACCTGTCGCTGCTAAACGAAAACCACTGTGTGGGTTTTCCACTTTCGGCCATAAGATCCCTGGGGTATCTGAAAGCACAATACCGTTTTGCAGATTAATACGTTGCTGACGACGAGTAACCGCTGGCTGGTTACCGGTTTGAGCAATCGCACGACCCGCTAAACAGTTGATGATAGTTGATTTACCTACGTTCGGAATACCCATAATCATGGTGCGAACGTTCTTGCCTAATGCTTCACGGTTCGGTGCTAACTTGCGGCACAGCTCCATGATCTGCATAACTTCTTGTTGGTTCGAAGTGGTAATGGCAATCGCTTTAACGCCTTGCTCTTTTTCCAAGTGTTCAATCCATAGCTGAGTCATTTCAGGATCAGCCAAATCACGCTTGTTCAGTACCTTTACACAAGGCTTTTCTTTGCGAAGTTTCGAAATAATCGGGTTTTCGCTACTGAAAGGAATACGTGCATCCAACACTTCGATGATCACATCGACTTGTGGAATAATTTCTTCGATCTCCTTACGCGCTTTATGCATATGCCCAGGAAACCACTGAATGTTGTTGTTAACCATTTGAATTTATTGCCTTTAGTTTCATCTGGTATCTAGTCTACTAAACCGAAAACGTATGGACACAGATGATCATTGGTTAATTTGAATGGCGGCTATTGTACGCGAGATTGCCTGATGTATCCAATGTGTAGGTTATTGGTTACAGCTAGACATATTCACTATTCATCCCACTTCTCTCGCCAAGCCGGAAACTCTTGTTCAATCAGCTTGGTTGCGTAGTAACCATACCAGCCGTAACCTGTGCGACGTTCTCGGCTTAAATCTTGGTAATTCGAGGTGATGACGCCTTCTCGCGTGCAGAAAATTGGCTTTTGTTTCTCAAGGTCGTAATAGCGAGCCCAAATTGGTTTGGCGGCTTTCTGCTCAACGACTTGATAATCATAGTCGCTCCAGTGCCATGCAAATTGTGTGGCTGGCGCGGATATCTTTTCTAGCTTGATACCTTGGATTTTGACTGCATAAAGCCAATGTACTGCGGAAGTGATGGCGAGTTGAATATCTGCCGAGGGGTTGTCTATCGACATTAGAAAACGCGCCACGCCAACGCTCTCACTGCTGCTTAATGCTGGCGGTTCAAAGCTTCTAGCCCAAATAGGCTTTAGGGTTTGGTGATCGTATTGCTGCGCCCATGCCGTCAGTGTTCCATCAATCCTTACTTGTGTTTTTAAAATGCATTCAATGCCTTTTTCATAGGCGTATTTCGTCTGAGACAGTAATTGGTCATCGACAAAACTGTAACGCTGGCGGTTGGTGATGACGGATTTCAGTGTTTTTAAAACGCCAACCATAACATCATCGTTATAGGTAACGGCATCAATATCGTAGCCGCGCCAGCCTCCGGATTCTCTCTGCTCAGCAATCATATATTGGATTCCGCGTATGGCGGAATCAGCATATTTTTGTTGTTGAGTCTGCTGATGAACTTTCGCTAAATATTCCACCTGAGACCAAGTAGTGCGATTGTCTAAAGTACTTCTACCTTGCTGCAATTGATTCAACTCATTGCCATCGTAGATACGCAGCCAGTCTTTATTCTTCGCCCAACCGCCATCACTTCTCTGTCCGGCAACTAAGTTATCAGCGATAGCAATGATTTGTTGTGGTTGAAAAACATCATACGGTGGTTGTTCATGCTCGAACTTCATCCGCGCATGATGAATGGAATCAGAAAAGTCGCTCAATGAAATAGCTTGCCACTCTTGGCTTGGTTTGTTGGCACAAGCATTGATAAACAGTAGTGACGGCAAGAAACAGAAAAGGAGTTTCGCCGTTTGAAGTTGAAGCATCGTTAAGCAATCAATAAGGATGAATTGGCTGGAATTGTAAGTTGAATGGCAAAGTACGACTGAGAATTAGATTGAAAAATCGAATCGTGATTTTTTGAAAAGTGGGATTGAGAAAAATCTGACTAGCATACTGGCTGTTTTCTTAATGTTACTTCGTTGGGTGCATCTGGTTAAAAACACACCATCGAAAAGTATCCTTTCCATGCAATCTATTGATAAAACACATACCACTTTAGGGTAGTTTAAAAACTGAATTGACCTACATCATGTAATATTTCGAGTAAAAAAATAAAACTTCTCTTAGTTAAGAACCTAACCCTTAGGAATTACAATGAGCAAGTTGAAGCTAGTCGTCATCGGTAACGGAATGGTTGGTCACCGTTACATCGAAGATTTAGTCGAGAAAACCGATGTCTCGCAAATGGATATCACTGTTTTCTGTGAAGAACCTCGAGCAGCATACGACCGTGTGCATTTGTCCTCGTACTTTTCACATCACACTGCGGATGAGCTTTCTTTAGTTAAAGAAGGTTTTTATGAAAAGCACGGCATCAACATCCTTCTTGGCGAACGTGCAATTAACGTTAACCGTGAAAATCGCGTTGTGTATTCAAGCACAGGTCGTGAGATTCAATACGACAAGCTGATCCTTGCTACTGGCTCATTCCCATTTGTTCCTCCTATTAAAGGTCATGAAAGCAAAGACTGCTTTGTTTACCGCACAATTGAAGATTTGAAAGCAATCGAAGCTTGCGCAAAGAAAAGTAAGTCAGGTGTTGTAATCGGTGGCGGTTTGCTAGGTCTTGAAGCTGCGGGCGCTCTAAAGGCGTTGGGCGTACAAACTCACGTAGTGGAGTTCGCACCTAAATTGATGGCAGAACAATTAGATTTGGCTGGTGGTAACCAGTTACGCCAGAAAATCGAACGCATGGGCGTGCATGTTCACACCAGCAAAAACACGCTTGAGATTGTTCCAGAAGGTACAAGCGCTCGTAACGTGATGCGTTTTGCTGACGGAACAGAGCTTGAAACCGACTTCATTGTGTTCTCGGCTGGTATTCGCCCACAGGACAAACTTGCGCGCCAAATGAATCTGGATATCGCCCCTCGTGGTGGTGTAGCGATTAACGACCACTGTCAAACTTCAGATGAGAACATTTACGCGATTGGTGAATGTGCTTCTTGGAATGAAATGTTCTTTGGTCTTGTGGCTCCGGGCTACAAGATGGCAACAGTCGCGGTTGACCATCTGCTTGGTAAAACGGAAAGCAAATTCGAAGGCGCAGACATGTCTGCAAAACTGAAATTGCTTGGCGTAAAAGTGGGTTCAATTGGTGATGCGAATGGTCGCACTGAAGGTTGTAAGAGCTACGTTTACCAAAACGAAGAGCAAGAAGTTTACAAACGTCTGATTGTATCGAATGACAACAAGAAACTGCTTGGCGCAGTGCTTGTAGGAGATACCTCAGATTACGGTGATCTGCTTCAGCTAATGCTCAATGAAATTGACCTACCTGAACACCCAGATGCGTTGATTTTGCCAGCCCATGCTGGCGCAGAAAAACCATCTCTTGGAGCGGATGCGCTGCCTGAAAGCGCAGTAATCTGTTCATGCTTTGATGTGACCAAAGGCAAGATCGCCAAAGCGGTTGCGGATGGTCATCACACACTTGCAGATATCAAAGCCGTAACGGGAGCTGGCACTGGTTGTGGTGGTTGTATTCCACTGGTGACTTCTGTTCTAAACGCAGAGCTTGCGAAATCAGGTATCGAAGTGAAAAGCGATGTGTGTGAGCACTTTGCTTATTCTCGCCAAGAGCTATTCCATCTAATTCGTATCGAAGAGATCAAAACCTTCGATGAGCTACTAGCAAAATACGGCAAAGGCTACGGTTGTGAAGTGTGTAAACCACTAGCTGGTTCTATTTTGGCTTCATGCTGGGGTGAACACATTCTAAAACCTCAGTTAGTGAAACTGCATGACACCAATGACAACTTCCTAGGTAACATTCAGAAAGATGGTACTTATTCAGTTATTCCGCGTATGGCGGGTGGTGAAGTAACACCGCAAGCGTTAGGCGCTCTGGCTGCGGTCGCTGAAGAATATAAGCTATACACCAAAGTGACAGGGGCTCAACGTATTGGTCTGTTTGGCGCGCAAAAAGATGACCTACCTGAAATCTGGCGCAAGCTGATTGATGCTGGTTTTGAAACTGGTCAAGCGTACGCCAAAGCACTTCGCATGGCGAAGACTTGTGTGGGCTCTACTTGGTGTCGTTACGGTGTTCAAGACTCAGTCGGTTTAGGTTCAATGATCGAAAACCGTTACAAAGGCATTCGTACTCCTCACAAGATGAAGTTCGGTGTGTCTGGCTGTACTCGTGAATGTGCTGAAGCTCAAGGTAAAGACTTAGGCATCATTGCAACAGATGCAGGCTGGAACATGTACGTGTGTGGTAACGGTGGTATGAAACCTCGCCATGCGGATCTTCTGGCAAGCGATCTGGATAAAGAAACACTCATCAAATACATCGACCGTTTCATGATGTTCTACATTCGTACGGCTGCGCCACTTCAACGCACTTCAGTATGGTTAGAAAACATGGAAGGCGGTGTTGATTATCTGCGCCAAGTGATTGTTGAAGACAAACTAGGCATTAACGCTCAACTAGAAACTGACGTCGCGAAGCTAGTGGATGAGTATGAGTGTGAGTGGACAGCGACTATCAACGACGAATCACAACTGACTCGTTTTGCTCATTTCATCAACTCAGACAAACGTGATGAAAACGTCGTGTTTGTACCTGAGAGAGCGCAACACCGCCCTGCAACGTTCACGGAAAAACATCCTGAAATGAAAGGCGACATCTTACACGTAGCGGCAACTGAAGCATAAGGGAAGGTTGGATATGTCATTTGAAAAAATTTGCCAAATCAGCGACATCATTCCGGGTACTGGTGTTTGTGCTCTGGTTAACGGTGAGCAAGTAGCGGTGTTTCGTCCTACTGATGCGGAAGAAGTGTTTGCTATCAGCAACACAGATCCGTTTTACCAATCGAACGTGCTGTCTCGCGGTTTGATTTGCGAACATAAAGGCGAGCTTTGGGTTGCAAGCCCACTGAAAAAGCAGCGCTTCAACTTGGCGACTGGTATGTGCATGGAAGATGAACGTTTTAGCGTGAAGTCTTACCAAGCACGAGTCACCAAAGGCGAAGTTGAAATCGCAGCCTAACTGATTGATGCCCCTCTCAATGGGAGGGGCAGATTCAATAGGCAAAGGCTTTAGTCGCGAATCCGTTTGAAAGCCTTTCTCTATTTAATCTTCCGTTTTACACATTTTTATATTTTAAATTTTAGGAGATCCACATGTCTGCATTAAAACCTGTAGAGTTTGTCCAAACCATGATCGACATTGGTGAGGCAAAAGTAAAAACCAGCACTCGTGACCTTATTTTACGTGGCATGATGGCAGGTGTGATTCTATCGTTAGCCGTAGTAGTGGCGATTACGACTATAGTTCAAACAGGCATGGGCGTTGTCGGCGCACTCGTGTTCCCAGTGGGCTTCTGTATTCTGAGCCTAATGGGCTATGACCTAGTTACAGGCGTGTTTGGCATTGCACCACTGGCTAAATTTGAAAACCGTCCGGGTATCACTTGGGGGCGCGTTCTTCGTTGTTGGGGTCTGGTTGGTTTCGGTAACCTTGTTGGCTCATTGATTGTGGCTGGTTTGATCGCTCTCTCTTTAACTATGAACTTTAGCGTAGAACCAAATGCCGTTGGTCAAAAATTCATTGCGGTTGCAACTGCACGTACAGTAGGTTTTGAAAACCTAGGTGCTGATGGTTGGATTACCTGTTTTGTGCGCGGTATCCTTTGTAACCTAATGGTGTGTCTAGGTGTTATCGGTAATATGAGCTCTCGCTCTGTTGCTGGCAAAATCGCAGCAATGTGGTTACCAATCTTCATATTCTTCGCATTGGTATTTGAACACGCAGTAGTAAACATGTTCCTGTTCCCACTAGGTATGATGTTAGGTGCGGATTTCGGCGTGGCAACTTGGTTGAACTTCAACCTAATCCCAACCATTCTTGGCAACATCGTGGGCGGTCTAGTATTTACTTGTATTCCTCTATACCTAACTCACGCGAAAACAGCGCCAGCGTTAAGTGCAGAAACTGAAGTAAACGCTGAAGTAGCACTAATCAAATAATCAATTAAGGCTCCGTCATGCAGGTGATGGAGCTTTATTAAATCTGAATAGTTTTGGCTATATACTCTTCCTACTTGAAGCTGCAGCGGTGTTGGTTACGTTCGCTCACCCCAATCACATAGTTTATCTATGCTCATGGGGATTCACTCACTTGCCGCCTACCTGCAACTCCAAGTAGTTTGAGTATAAAAAGCAGTGACTTGCATAACCGATGAGTGCTTCTCTTTATATCCAAATTTGAAATGACGGGCGTTGCTATGAATTCTGATATCGCTGTGAACAACCATGACATGAAAGCGGGATTTGTTTCTCTTGTTGGGGCAGGGCCGGGAGACCCAGATCTGCTTACCATGAAGGGGTATCGGGTCATTCAACAGGCAGAAGTTGTTGTGTATGACCGTTTGGTATCAGAGCAAATTCTCGCTCTAGCGGATGCGGATGCAGAGCTTATTTACGTCGGAAAAAAGCTCGATTTTCACTGCGTACCTCAAGAGCAAATCAATCAAATTTTGGTACAGAAAGCGCAGGAAGGTAAACGTGTTGTGCGTTTAAAAGGCGGTGACTCGTTTATCTTTGGCCGCGGTGGGGAAGAGTTAGAAGAGCTTGCCGAATATGGCGTTGCCTATGAAGTTGTTCCTGGAATAACCGCTGCGGCTGGAGCAACCGCTTATGCTGGCATACCACTTACTCATAGAGATCATGCGCAAAGCGTTCAATTTATTACGGGACATGTGCAAAAAAATGGTCGTGAAATTGAATGGCAATCTTTGGCGCAATCAAATAACACTCTCGTGTTCTACATGGGTTTGAAGCAAAGCGGCCACATCATGGATAACCTGATTGCTCATGGCTTAGATCCACGGATCTCGTGCGCAATTATTGAAAATGGTACACGACCAGAGCAGCGTGTATTCCAAGGTAAGTTGAACGAACTGGCACTGCTCGCAGCGCAAGCACAAAGCCCAGCTCTGATTGTGGTTGGTAGCGTTACTGAATTGCACAATAAACTGGATTGGTTCAACAAATAAAGCCTTTAAAGATGCTCACGCGATTGCCATGTGACAATCGCGTGAGCTTTATTCTCAACTCGCCTTTTCGCCCGACTTAGTAAAGACATTAATCTTCATAACCTACATCTCTTCATTCTGACTTTATCTCAAAGTGCATAAAGACCACCCAATTATTGACGTTCAAGGCTAGTAGTCAGTTCTTCTCCAATTATTTCTAACATAACTCTTCTATGCTCTGACGAGACTAGTACCATCGTTTTGTAAATTCACCGTTGTAATACAAGTAGTGTTTTTATGCGTAATTAAACATTAAAAATAATTGTGATATATGTCATGGCTTAATAGTTTGGAAACTGAAACTGGTACAAACCTAGCAAAATTGAGATTTAGTCGTCATTTATTGCTATTTTTATCTGGTAAATTTGTTTCATTATTTCAATGTAACATGTATGACAAGTTGTTTTATTGAGTGGTTTTTACTGAGCGAAAAGGGTTTTTCTTTACTTCAGTGAAATCTCATCAGACAAAGCGGGTTTTCATATCTATGGGACAGAGCAAGCGACGCTGAAATGGTAAGCGAATAAGACGCAGCCTTGTGAAAGCGACGAAGTATTCAATATTTAGTGTGATAACAATAACTGATGAGGTAGCTCATGTTTCGCTACAATTTCGACGAAAAGTTGTGTTTCAGCAAAGCGATATATTACGAATTTGATCCGATCTCCTTACCACGAATATTCCAAGATGGTACAGGTGGTCTAGGAAAATATGCTCCAGAGCGAGGTTGTATCGAGCTATATGATACAGAAGGCTTTGTGGCTCATTATTTGGCGATTGATAAAACCTTCATCAACACCATTCTTCCTCTTATCCTGACTGGCGAAACTCGTTCCTTTAACGAATGGCGCGAATTCCTATATTGGAAGGTAAGAAATCACGGCTGTCAGAGTGAAAAGGCGGTGTGTCTAGGGAAAATGGATACACTAATGTTGGATCTTCTCGCGCAACGTAAAAACATGCCACTGCATCGCTTCTTAGGAGCGACCAAAGATTGGGCGAACGCTTATAAAGGTGGCGGTTCAATACTATTGGAAGATTCTGAACTGGTAGACGACATGCAACGCTATGTTGATGAAGGCTATAAAACCGTGAAGTTCAAAGTCGGCAGCGATGATATGGAACGAGATTTACGCCGCATCGATAAAGTTCGCACGGCTGTTGGACCGGAGATTGAGCTTGCAGTGGATGCCAATCAGAAATGGGATGTGGCGACGGCTGCGAAATTTGCTGAACTTACCGAATCTTTCAATCTTGCATGGCTTGAAGAGCCGATTCACGCCAATGATATGAATGGCATTCGTGAGCTAAAAGAGATGGGCTTTAAAGTTCCTATCGCCTTTGGTGAATCAATGCGTATCAGCTATGAGTTTGAAATCTACGCTGAGAAGGGTGTTGATGTGTTGCAGCCTTCGGTTGGTCGCATGACTCGAATTGATGATCTCATTGCGATTCGCGATCTTGCTCGCGAGAAAGGTCTGCGCTTTATGTCTGGTGGCCGAGTTTATCTGTGTGCTCTGTTTGGTACATTGTTTAATGACGATGAATTGATTGAGTTCCACGAACCTATTAGTAAACCAGTCTGTGAATACGCTTTGAATATTCCACAAGAGCGCAATGGGCGTTTTTATCTACCGACCGATATGCCAGGAAACCCACAGCGCCTTAATTTAGAGAAGTTGGAAAGAGAAGGGTTACTGAAATCCAAGCAGTACTTCTACGCCAATAAGTAACACGTTAATAAGCAGCTTTTGCTTTGGAAAGTACGTCTGCTTTGGAAAGCGTTAGCAACGAAAAAGCTTATCTTGAGAAAGATAAGCTTTTGTTGTTTTGGTATCGAGAAGATGTTGGACGGCGTGTGTTAGGTCAGCATACACACGCAACATGAACGAACATGAACGCTAAGTGATACTCAGTGATTGATTCTTGCTGTTAAACGTTCACGAGTTCCTGACAAGTGTAGTCTCATTGCTGCACGCGCAGCATCAGGGTCGCCTTTTTCTATCGCATGGCAGATTTGTTCATGTTCTTTGAACGCTTGCATCTTACGAGTTACGGGAGCAATAGAGGTGTTTTTCTTATGGCTTGCCAAGGTGTTGTCTATGTACTTGAGCAGACCAAGGAAATGTGGGTTTTTAGACGCCATTGCTATCGCATAGTGGAAGTTGCGGTCGGCTTGAAGCTGATCTTTGTCTTCATTAATTAAGCTTTCCATTTCACCAATGGCTGATTTGATTCGTTCAAGATCTTTATCTGTTCGGTATTTGGCTGCCATCAATGCAGTTTCGGCTTCGATAGCAATGCGAAGGTCAAGAATATAGCCTAGTTCATCTGCGGTCGATGCACCTGAGTGTTTCAACTGAAAGAGATCTTGAGAAGGCTTACTTAGGACAAATGCACCTTTACCTTGTTTGGTTTCAATAAGGTTACTGGCGCGTAGATTCGCAATCGCTTCACGAATAACAGTACGGCTTACTCCAAACAATTCAATCAGTTCATGCTCTGTTGGAAGCTTGTCACCTGCCTGATATTTCCCATTATCAATGTCGTTGATAATTTCTTGTACGACTTGAGTTGATAAACGTCCGCTACGTTGTACTACCATCTCAATTTCTCCTTCATATTTGTCTTGTATAAGTTGTATTACAAGTTTGCGCATATAGTCAATTTATTATTCCATTAAAATTGTGATACATATCATGAGTATTTATTTTGACTAGTAAATAAACTGTGAAGCTAGCTATTTTTAGATTCAGTCGTCATTTATTTATATTCTTGTTTGCTAAATTTGATACATAAACAAGATGAAAGATGTATTACAAGTTGTCCTTTGACTGGTTTAAGAACTTGTTTTTAGTAAACACATTTTTATCTTTGGATTGATTTAATAAGCCCGATTTAGGTGAAGACATTAATTTTGCTTACATCGAAGAAAATACAACGAACGAATTCCAATAAAACCAAACGTTCAAAATTAAAAAACTAATCCATAACGTGGAGAAACAAGAATGCGAAACAAAAAAACTCTCGCAGTATTGATTGCTGGTGCTCTGTTTGCTGCTTCACCTTTGATGAGTACTGCTGAGGCTGCTACGCCGAAAGACCAGCTCATCATAGGTATGAGTATGAACAACATGCTGACCTTCGATCCTGCTGCGCTGACGGGTAACGATGCAATGGACGTTGTTTCTAACACCTACGAAGCATTGGTTGAGTTAGATCCTGTTGAAAAATCCAAACTGCTGCCAGCGTTAGCAGAGAGCTGGACTTACAGTGATGACGGTAAAAAAATCACCTTTAAGCTACGTAAAGGTGTGAAGTTCCAGTCTGGCAACAATTTCACAGCTAAAGATGTGGCTTGGTCATGGGCGCGTACGGTTAAGTTAAATTTGGCTCAGGCTTCTTACTGGAAAACCTACGGTTTTAAAGCGGACAACATTGATTCATTGGTTAACGTGGTTGATGATTACACCATTGAGCTGAATACCCCTGAACGCCTTGATCCAAAATTGGTGATGTATACGTTAGCGAGTTCAGCTGGCGCACTTATTATCGACAGTGAGCTTGCGAAGAAACACGTCGTAAATGATGACTATGCTCGTGACTGGCTGAACTCCCACAGTGCAGGTTCTGGTCCATATGATATCGCTCAGTGGCGTGTAAATGATGTGATCATCATGAACCGTAATAGCAGCTATTGGCGAGGTGAACCTAAGATGCGCCGAGTGATGATCCGTCATATGACCGAATCTCAAAGTTTGCGTTTAATGGTTAAACAAGGCGATATCGATATTGCGAAAGGCCTATCGGTCGCTGACGTTAACGCTCTTAAAAGCGAGAGCGAAGTGAAAGTTGAAGAAGTGCAAAAGGGTAACGTTTATTACCTAGCAATGAGCATGAAAGACCAGCACTTTAAGGACAAAAATATACGTGATGCTGTTCGTCATTTGATTGATTATAAAGGCATTAACGACACCATCATGCCTAGCTATGGTGTTTATCATCAGCGTCCAATTCAACTGGGTTTACCTGCAACGCTTGCAGAGCCTGGTTACAAACTTGACGTAGATATGGCGAAGAACTTGTTGAATGAAGCCGGTTATAAAGATGGTTTCAAAACCACCATTCGCGTTCTTGCTGAACCTCCATTCCTACAAATCGCAACGGCAGTACAAGCAACGCTTGCTGAAGCGGGTATCGAAGCTGAACTGTTAACCGGTACCGGTAACCAAGTTTATGGCGCAATGCGTGAACGTCAATTCGAGATGATTGTTGGACGTGGTGGTGGCGGTGCAGAGCCTCATCCACATGCGAACCTACGTTCACTGGCGTACAACCCTGATAACCGTGACGAAGCAAAACTCACTAACTTCCAAGGTTGGAGAACATCGTTCCATAGCGAAGAGATGAACAATCTTATCGAACAAGCCGCAGGCGAAATGGATGAACAGAAGCAAATTGAGCTTTACCAAAAAGCACAAAATCTCTATGCAGATTTGGTAGCGCCGATTCAGCCTATTTCACAAGTTGTAGAGTCAGTGGTGGTACGTTCTGATCTTCGTGATTATGTTCCTCATCCTTCTTATACGACTCATCTTCGAGATGTGTACAAAGCACGTTAATCATGATGAAACACTGGCTGCCAATCAGTGCAGCCAGTGTAAAGCGTAAAGGATTTAATTATGGTAAATGCTATACCCTTGCGGATGGATAATCTTGCAGCAATCGGCAGAAAGCTCGTAACTATTGCTATTACTTTGCTCGGATTACTCACACTTACCTTTTTAATTGGTCGTGTTATGCCGGTTGACCCTGTGTTGTCAATTGTTGGACCTGATGCAGACCATGAAACTTACATGCAGGTATACAAACAGTTAGGTTTGGACTTGCCACTTTGGAAACAATATTTAATTTACGTTAACGACCTACTGCATGGTGACCTTGGTCGTGCTGCAATGACAGGTCAGCCGGTAAGCGAAGAGATTGCTCGCGTATTACCTGCAACTGTCGAACTCGGCACATTCGCCATCATCATTGGTACTGGTTGTGGTATTCCGCTTGGTGTTTATGCAGCATCACAACGTGGTCGCTTAGGTGATTACATTGTGCGTGTAATGAGTTTGACCGGTTATTCCGTGCCTATTTTCTGGTTCGGTATGATGGGTTTATTGATTTTCTACGCATGGCTCGGTTGGGTTGGTGGCGCAGGTCGTGTTGACCTTTACTTTGATGGTTTAGTTGAACCAAAAACAGGTTTGCTACTGGTCGATTCAGCAATGGCTGGAGAGTGGGAAGTGTTTCGCAGTGCATTATCGCACCTAATTTTACCTGCTTGTATTCTGGGCATGCACTCCATGGCTTATATCAGCCGCATGACACGTAGCTTTATGCTGGCGCAACTTTCTCAGGAATACATCATTACTGCTCGTGTTAAAGGTCTTTCTGCTCGTGCTGTTCTTTGGGGACACGCGTTCATGAACATTCGTGTTCAGTTACTGACTATCGTCGCTTTGGCATACGGCACCATGTTGGAAGGTGCGGTACTGATTGAAACAGTATTTGCGTGGCCGGGATTTGGTCAATACCTCACACACAGCCTACTACGTGGTGACATGAATGCTGTAATGGGCTGTGTTCTGATTGTCGGCATGATTTTCATCACGCTGAACTTGATTGCAGATGCTCTTTATAAAGTGTTTGACCCGAGGACCCGATAATGAGTGAGACAACTGTGGTTTCTACAAATAAAATGGCTTCGACAACAGAAAAGACTTCAACAGCGAAAGCAGCCGCTGCACCGAATTCTCGTTATCACGCGTCGCTAGAAAATGCGAAGCGCACAGCGAGAAGAATACTGGCAAACCCGCTTACCATGGGTGGTATTGTCGTGGTGTGTTGTTTGATGCTGATTGCGATTTTTGCCCCTTGGCTCAGTCACTACGACCCAACGGTTCAGGACTTAACCAACGCGATGAAAGCACCTAGTGGTGCGCACTGGTTTGGTACTGATGAATATGGTCGAGACATCTACAGCCGAATCGTTTGGGGTTCACGTGTAACGTTATACGTAGTGTTCTTAGTAACTGTCATCATCGGCCCTGTTGGGCTGGCGGTCGGGGTAATTTCTGGTTACTTCGGCGGTATTGTTGACACCATTTTCATGCGCATAACTGACATCTTTATTTCATTCCCAAGCCTTGTATTGGCGCTCGCTTTCGTGGCGGCTTTAGGTCCGGGTCTAGACCACGCGATTATCGCTATTGCCTTAACAGCTTGGCCGCCGATTGCTCGTCTAGCTCGTGCAGAAACAATGACATTGCGTAATGCCGATTACATCATGGCAGTGAGACTGACGGGCGCATCAACGCCACGAATCATCATTCGCCACATCGTTCCTATGTGTTTGTCTTCAGTGATTATCCGTCTGACATTCAACATGGCGGGCATCATCTTAACGGCTGCGGGTCTAGGCTTCTTGGGTCTTGGTGCTCAACCGCCAATTCCAGAGTGGGGTGCAATGATCTCTTCTGGACGCCGCTACATGCTTGAATGCTGGTGGATGGTTGCCTTCCCAGGTATGGCAATCATGATGGTTTCGCTAGCGTTTAACTTATTAGGTGATGGTCTACGCGACGCACTGGATCCACGAGGTGAATAATGAATAATCCATTAATTGAAGTTGAAAACTTACGTATCCAGTTCAAAAACGACGGCAAACTGACTGATGCAGTACGCAACGTTAGCTTTACATTGGGGAAAGAAAAACTGGGTATTGTGGGCGAGTCGGGTTCTGGTAAATCGACGGTGGGTCGCTCACTGCTAAAGCTTCATCCACGCAGTGCATCTGTTACAGCCGATACCATGCGTTTTAAAGATCTAGACTTGTTGACGGCAACAGAAGACCAAATGCAAAAGGTTCGTGGCAATCGCATCTCGATGATTTTGCAAGACCCTAAATACTCGTTAAATCCAGTAGTGACAGTTGGTAAGCAGATTTCTGAAGCGTTTTTGGTGCACACCAAAGTATCCAAAGCTGAAGCGAAGGAGCGTACTTTAGCTATGCTAAATGCGGTAAAAATCCGCGACCCGAAACGCGTTTATGATCTTTACCCACACGAGATTTCAGGTGGTATGGGACAGCGCATCATGATCGCTATGATGATGATTCCAGAGCCGGAGATCATTATTGCTGACGAGCCCACTTCCGCGCTTGATGTATCAGTGCGATTACAAGTTCTTGCGGTATTAGATGATTTGGTTCAGGAACGTGGCTTGGGACTTATCTTTATTAGTCATGACTTAAACTTAGTGCGCAGCTTCTGCGACCGAGTATTAGTGATGTATGCGGGACGAGTGGTAGAAAGCATTGCTGCGAAAGATCTCGATAATGCTAAACATCCTTACACACAAGGGTTGCTGGCATCATTGCCGAGTTTAGATAACCGACGTGATGTGTTGCCTGTTCTGCAACGTTCACCAGCATGGCTAGAAGCATAAGGAGTTAAGTTATGTCGATGATAGAAGTGCATGATTTGAACCTCAGCTTCGGTGAAAGAGAAGCTGCAACTCAGGTTCTAAAAAACATCAATTTGGCAGTAGAAGAAAATGAATCATTTGGGCTCGTGGGCGAATCGGGCTCGGGCAAAACCACGATATTGAAATGCTTGGCAGGGATATTTAATCACTGGACTGGGCATCTGGAAATCGACGGTTTTACGCTAGAGAAAAAGTTGCAAAAAGCACGTTGCCGAAACATTCAAATGGTGTTCCAAGATCCGTATGGTTCTTTGCACCCCCTACACACAGTGGAATCGACCTTGAAAGAGCCACTTACCATTCATGGTATGGATCGTAAGGATGAGCGTATCAACGAGATTTTACTTAAAGTGGGTCTGAATGCAGACTTTCGTTATCGCTATCCGCATCAGTTGTCCGGTGGGCAGCGTCAACGTGTTGCGATTGCGAGGGCATTGATTCTAGAGCCTAAGATTCTGCTGCTGGATGAACCAACATCTGCGCTTGATGTGTCTGTGCAGGCAGAGATTTTGAACCTTCTTGCCCAGCTTCGAGTGTCTGAAAATCTGACCTATTTGTTAGTAAGCCATGATTTGGCTGTGGTCGCGCACCTTTGCAGTAAAATTGCCGTGATGCAAAACGGTGAAATACTTGAAACGCTGCAAAGTGGCGACTTGGTCATGACACCAGAAAACCACCCTTACACAAGGATGCTGGTGGAAGCGAGCCATCAATATTCTCGCGATATGGCAAGCGCTGCTGCGTTGGTTACTGACTAACCAAGGATTTAATAAAAGTAGTTGATAAGTGAAAGTGAACTTTGCCCGCAGCCAAAACTGTGGGCTTTTTTGCAAGCGGCAAAGCCGCTCGTTGCTAGGTGTTCTCTTAGATGTCATTCTGTATTTGCTCGCGGTATGGATTACAAAGGATACGAAAAGAGATGAGCTTTGAGCATAAAAGAGTAGATCCTACTCATGCAGATTTTGTGGCGTTAGTTACTGAGCTAAATGCTTCTCTTGTTAGTGTCACTAATGACTCAGGTGAAAGCTCTTTTTCAGCCGAAGAATTCGACATTGAATCAGACGGTTGCATCGTTGTTTATGCTGAACAGATACCTGTTGCCTGTGGAGTTTTTCGTAGACAGATTGAGGGCGTTTGCGAGATCAAACGGATGTATTCAAAACGCTCTGGCGCCGGGAGTTATCTGCTAAGCAAGTTGGAGACTTATGCTACCGTTAAAGGTTATCGCAAAGCTGTGCTTTCCACGCGGCGTGTCAACGTAAAGGCGGTGGGGTTTTATCAACGAAATTCGTATTTTGAGTCAGAACCGTATGGCAAATATGTTGGAGTAGACAGGTCAATTTGTATGAGCAAAAAACTGCCGTAACTAGCGCAGATAGGGGATGTTTCCTATCTGCACTAGAAGTACTAGGCGTTAATGCGAGTGGTGGAGCATGCCTGCCGAAATCATTGCAGTGGTTGCAATGGCTTGGCAGCGAGCGGAGTCAATACAACCCCCTGTTTCTTTATTGGCTGTTGATTGCTCATCACGTTTATAAACGGTTTGACCTTCTTTAATGGTTTCCAGTATATCAATATCGGCCAATGTTTCAGGTGCGACTTTAAGTGGGTTGGCAGACAGAATGGCGAAGTCAGCCAGCTTTCCTACTTCCAAAGAGCCTTTATTCTTCTCTTCTTTGTATTGAGTGGCCGCCCACAATGTTTGTGCTTTTAGCCCATCAATCGCTGATACCTTCTGTTTTGGTCCTAATACTCTTCCTGTTCTACTGATACGATTCACTGTCGCAGAGTAAACACGCATTGAGTTTGGTAAGGCTACTGGTGAATCGTGATGTGAGGTGTAAATCATCCCTAAGTCGCGAGCCCAACCCGTCGGCGATATGTTTTGTGCGCGCTCACCACCTAGAACTGAATCCATGTGCCAGTCCCCCCAGTAGAAGGTGTGCATTGGAAAGAATGATGGGAACACCCCCAAGCGTTTGAATGTTTCAACTTGGTTTTTGCGGGCGGTTTGAGCATGAATAGCAACAAAACCACGATCTGGTATGCCATGTTTTTTCTCACTGGCTTCAATACCTTTTAGCAACTGGTCAATAGCAGCATCACCATTGACATGCGTTAAGAGCTGCCAACCTTTGGTTTGTGCTAGCTCTATATAATCAGCGGCTTTTTCATCGGTCATGCTTGGATAACCTTTGTAGCCTTCTTTTTGCCCAACGGGTGGAACTAAATAAGGCTTGGTGAGCCACGCTGTTTTACCCTGAGGAGAGCCATCGAGATTGAGTTTAGCGCCTGCAACTCGGAAGCCGTTATTGTATTGGCTTGAATAGTAAGGTGGTTTAATAAAATCCTGAGCAACCTGAATGTCTGCATAAGCGGCGACATCAATAGGTAACTTACTTTGCTGTGCAAGGTTATACATGGTCTGCACTGATGAGCCTGTCGCTCGTCCTTCCTGTGCAGTGGTGTAACCAAAACTAGAGTAGAGCTTCATGCCTGCTCTAAAAATCGCTTCGTTTTCTTTCTCATTGAGTTTTGAAAATAGCGGTATGAGAACGCCAAAGAATGCCGTTTCTTCTAATACGCCATTGGGCGTTTTACCGTCTTTCTCACGGCGGATATTTCCGCCTTCTGGATTTTTGCTCTCAGAAGTGAAACCTGCGAGCTGTAACGCTTTGCTGTTGAGAGTCGCTAAGTGCCCTGACTGATGAATCACCAACACAGGAATGTCTTTAGAAACTACGTCCAACTCCTGACGAGTAGGGTGGCGCTGCTCGGCTAATTGAGAATCGTCATAGCCGAAACCAAGGATAATCCCGTGACGACTGTTTTCAGGCTTACTCACCCAAGATTTAAGTGCTGCCTGTAATGATGCAATATCTTTCACATTACCATCTGGTGCTGCTAACAAGTTTGCAGATAGAGCCTGAATTCCGGTATTAAACACATGCCCATGTCCATCGATGAAGCCGGGAATCAGTGTTTTACCATTCAGATTTATCACTTTGGTGTTGCTGTCACGCAGCTTCATGACGTCTGATTCTTTACCAACGGCGAGAATTCTTCCGTTCTTTTCCGCCAACGCTTCAGCGGTTGGTGCGGTGTCATTTACGGTAACAATATCACCACCAATATAGATGGTTTGAGCATAAGGTTTTGTCGGACTAGTGGCTTGAGCGACAGCGCTGACGCTCAGGCAAGCGACAGCAAAAGGCAGGAACTTCATTAGGTTACTCCTAGCAATAGTGACGTATTTCAATTAATCAGTTTTAAGACAGTATAGGTATGGAAATGGTACGTAGAGTGCGCATTATTCCATTTGTTGCATTTAAGTGGGGTTCGAAAGCAAAAAGTTTGAGCCGCTCCGTAATTAAGTTGCTGTACTGTAAGATAACTATTCATAACTAGAGAACGTCAGACAACAAGGAAGCAGAATGAATTCACGAAAAGTTGCGATTATCACCGGTGGTGGTCGAGGTATTGGTGCAGAAACAGCAAAGCTCTTTTCTCGCCAAGGTTATGCGGTGTGTATCAACTACAAATCCAATGCCGATGCGGCGGCAAGCGTTGTGGAAGAGATAGTGGCACTTGGTGGTCAATGTATAGCGGTACAGGCTGATGTATCTCAGGAGGCAGATGTAATGCGACTATTTGAAACCGTGGATAAGCAATTGGGTTCAATTACTGCGCTTGTTAACAATGCTGGGATTTTGAAAAAGCAGATGCGTCTGGATGATATGAGCGCTGAGAGAATCAATACTATCCTCAGTAACAATGTCACCAGCTATTTTCTCTGTTGCCGAGAAGCCGTAAAACGCATGTCTACCCATCATGGTGGGCAAGGTGGCGTTATTGTGAATGTCTCATCAACTGCTTCCCGTTCTGGTTCTCCAAATGAGTACATTGATTACGCTGCATCGAAAGGCGCAATTGATACGTTGACGAAAGGTTTGTCCCTTGAGGTAGCAGCAGAGGGCATTCGTGTTAACTGCGTCCGTCCCGGATTAATTCATACTGACATGCATGCTGATGGTGGTGAGCCCGAACGTATTGAAAGATTGAGATCCAGAATTCCGCTGCAACGTGGTGGTTTGCCCGAAGAAGTCGCTGAAGCCATCTACTGGTTAGCTTCAGATAAATCTTCATTTTCTACTGGCAATTTTTTGGATCTTGCCGGTGGTTTGTAAGTGTTTAAGCGTTTCCTACAGGCAATTTGGATTGAACTTGTCGATAGGTTAGAAATGTTTGGTTTTAATGTAGAGAGATAGCAAATGTTAACAGCGTTATAAAATCAGATAGATAACCGTTATCTATTTAGCTGAGAGATATTCGTTTAGTCATGGTTATTTTTTAAGTTATATGGCTAGCTGTTGCATATCGGTTTTGCAGTTGTTTTAACTTTCGATCCGCTTTTGTGTGTTATTTGTTGCACATTATTTATGTTCCATTGAAATATGTATCTAAGTATTTCTATATGTATAGTGTCTTGTGCTTTTGTATGGCTGATTTAATAGAATCAAACGTTGAAAAATGGGCTGAAATAATAATTTTTAGAAAGCCTTTGGAACCAACATCTTTGATTATGGAGTTACGATGAGTAACCAAGCATTAAATCAAGCGACATCACCGAAGCCGAGCGGTATGGATCGTTTTCTTAATTTCATTGAACGGGCAGGAAACAAAATCCCTGATCCGGCCATTCTTTTCTTCTGGGCTCTCGTTATTACTTGGGTAGCATCTGCACTGTTATCAAACGTTTCGTTTGACCTTGTAAACCCAAGAACTGGCGAAGCGCTGGTCATTAAAAATTTGCTAACTGGTGAGTCACTAGCGAACTTTCTTGCGAGTATGGTGACAACGTTCACTGGCTTTGCACCGCTAGGCATCGTGTTGGTTGCGATGTTAGGTGTGGGTGTGGCTGATTCTTCTGGCTTCATCACTACTGGTCTGAAGAAGATGTTGAACTTCACGCCAGCGAAGCTATTAACGCCAATGCTGATTTTGGTGGCGATTGTGTCGCACACCGCAGCTGATGCTGGTTACGTACTGGTTATTCCTCTTGGTGGTATTATTTTCCACGCAGCGGGTCGTCATCCTTTAGCTGGTATTGCAGCGGCATTTGCTGGTGTTTCTGGTGGCTTCTCTGCGAACTTTATCCCTTCTGGTATCGATCCATTGTTAGCAGGTTTCACTCAGACAGCGGCTCAGGTTCTTGACCCTGAATACGTAGTTAACCCTCTAGCGAACATCATCTTTACTGGTCTTTCTTCTGTTGTTGTTATTGCTATTGGTTGGTACGTAACAGAGAAAATCATCGAGCCACGTTTGGCAAACACGCCAATTGATGAAGATGCAGAAAAAGCGCCGGATCTTGCGTCTTTCACTGAGCTAGAATCAAAAGCTTTCCGTTACGCAGGTTGGGCAATGGTTGCTGGTATCGTGCTTCTTGTTGCTGCGCTAATGCCTGAAGACTCAGCACTACGCTCTCCAGATGGTCAGATTACTGCGTTTTCAGCGCCAATCATGAAGTCGATTGTGCCGTTGATCTTTATCCTGTTCATCATTCCAGGTTATGTCTACGGTCGCGTTTCTGGCACATTTAAAACCAGCAATGACATCATCAAAGCGATGGCAACGACTATGTCTACCATGGGTGCATACATCGTAATGTCGTTCTTCTGTGCTCAGTTTCTATCGGTTTTCGCTCAATCAAACATCGGTACTATGCTAGCGCTGTACGGTGCTGAAGGTTTGAAAGCAATGAACCTTCCGGGTGAAGCAACAATCGTGGGTATGATCCTGCTAACTGCCTCAGTTAACCTAATCATCGGTTCTGCGTCTGCGAAATGGGCATTGATTGGTCCAATCCTAGTGCCAATGCTGATGGCTGTGGGCATCTCACCTGAGCTTTCTCAAGCGGCTTACCGTGTTGGTGATTCGGTATCTAACATCATTTCGCCTCTGATGGTGTTCTTCCCACTGGTAGTGGTTTACTGCCAACGTTACGTGAAGTCTACCGGTATCGGTACTCTGGCTTCACTGATGATGCCATTCTCTATAGCGATGCTGATTGGTTGGACTGTGTTCTTACTTGCTTACTGGGCGGTAGGTATTCCACTAGGTATCCAAGCACCATACGAATACGTAATGTAATTGCATTACGTAACCAAAAGCCTGCCAATTTTCGAGCAGGCTTTTTTGTGTCTTTTCGACGATAGATATGTCAGAAAACCAACCTATTATCTTCCATTGCTTTGTTTAAAATCGCTAAGTCGAGAGTGTCCATAATCAAAGTATGCTTAAGAAGTGAACTACACTGTAGAAGACATAAAACAGTGGTCACATGCTTCTCACCACGCACTTCCATGCTAAGCAGAAAGCAAAGTAGGAGATTAATGGTATGGCAAAGTACAAAGTCGGCTACTTCGTCGGTAGCTTGTCCTCCAATTCTATCAATAGGTTGTTAGCAAAAGCGCTGGCACGCCTTTCACCGCCTGAACTCGAGCTAATTGAAATTCCGATTAAAGATCTACCTTTATATAGTCCAGACTATGATGCGGATTTTCCAGCCGTCGCTCTGGAATTCAAGAAAGCTATAGCTGCAATGGACGGTGTGTTGTTTGTTACCCCAGAATACAACCGTTCGATTCCCGGCGGTTTAAAGAATGCTATTGACTGGGCGAGTCGTCCTTGGGGGCAGAATTCCTTCACAGGTATACCGTCAGCGGTTATTGGTACTTCTCCAGGTTCTATTGGTACTGCTGTTGCTCAGCAAAGCTTACGGGGTGTGCTCTGTTTTTGTAATTCACCACTGATGAATACGGTCGAAGCGTATATTCAGTTTAAGCCGGGCCTCATCACTGAAGACGGCAAAGTGACAGATGAAGGGACGGAGAAGTTCCTGACCAATTACATGTCTGAACTGCACGCGTTTATTGTTCGTGTACTCACCGTATTGCCGCGCTCGAAATAAAGTCTGTTGGTCAGATATCGATTGTAATAGGTTGATATCTGACTATGTTTGAGAACAACAAGAGTCTTTTTCTCTCCTTTCAGTTTGCGTCAAAACGCATTCTTGCTACGTCTAAACTACCTGCGCCAAACTGGTTATTGTTTAACCTAAATTAGTGCAAATACTCTGAAAGGAGTGAGGGGGTTTGTCAGTCAAATAGTGTTCCAAATAATTCTAGTCGTATTTCCATGCTTGATATTATCCAGTTAAATCATGTGGTTATATTTTGTTGTTTCTACTTTTCTTAATCTAAGTCACTAAATTGTATAAATAAAATACAAATTGGCGTGGCTTTTGCCTTGTTCACCAATTAAGTGCTCAGACTGACTGTTTATAGAACATTAAAAATACAACAGCAGATACATCAGTCTTCAAATGGAAATGGATAAAGTGAATTATCCGCACTTTTTTATTTTAAGGGATTGGTAATAAGGAAATTTCATGCCCGGATTTGTTGTTGCCTACGTGAAATACGTCGACGCGTTTAATCGCTGCGTTGGTCGTATTATGACGTATGGCATATTTGTCATGGTGGGGATCCTGCTTTGGTCTTCTATCTCAAAAACCTTCTTTATGCCGTCATTGTGGACGCTTGAGTCTGCTCAATTCATGATGGTTGCCTATTACATCTTAGGTGGCGCATACGCTATCCAACTGAATGCGAACGTTCGTATGGACCTGTTCTATGGCGAATGGTCAGTCAAAACGCGAGCATGGGTAGATGCTTTCACCGTCTTCTTTTTGCTTTTTTACCTTGCAGTTCTGCTTTACGGCGGGTTGGAAAGTACACTCTATTCGCTTGATTATGGACAACGCACACGTACAGCTTGGCGACCATTGTTGTGGCCGATCAAAGCGTTAATGTGTGCAGGCATTTTTATGATGATCCTTCAGTCTATTTCACAATTTATTAAAGATATCGCGATGATACGAGGAGTAGAGCTCAAATGAGTTACGGCATGATCGCAACAATGATGTTCTCGTTGATGATGTTGCTTATGGCAACGGGTCAACGTGTATTTGCTGCAATAGGTGCTGTTGCTTCCATTGCCGCTATTCTTTTATGGGGAAACGGAGGGGTTGAAATCCCTTTTACCGCAGCTGTAAAGCTGATGAACTGGTACCCAATGCTTACCCTGCCCATGTTTATCTTCATGGGCTATATCCTGTCTGAATCGAAAATTGCTGACGACTTATACAAGATGTTCCATGTCTGGATGGGACCGATGCCCGGTGGTCTTGCGATAGGTACTATTGGACTTATGGTACTGGTCTCAGCCATGAACGGTTTGTCCGTTGCGGGTATGGCTATCGGTGCAACCATTGCGTTACCTGAGCTTTTAAAGCGTAAGTACGACAAAAAAATGGTGACAGGTGTGGTTCAGGCG
Source organism: Vibrio sp. HM8-C (assembly GCF_058630515.1). Taxonomy (NCBI): domain Bacteria; kingdom Pseudomonadati; phylum Pseudomonadota; class Gammaproteobacteria; order Vibrionales; family Vibrionaceae; genus Vibrio; species Vibrio sp. HM8-C. Next base: position 79,665 of record NZ_JBMMKS010000007.1, on the reverse strand, counting down.
GGTTCTTCGTTGGGGATACTTGTCCCGCCATCAGTGGTGTTGGTTCTGTATGCGATGATTGCGCGTCAGCCTGTTGGTCAGCTTTGGCTTGCGGGCGTAATACCTGGTTTAGTCATGGCGGTGTTGTTCATTCTCTATGTCGCTATTCGTTGTCGAATCAATCCAAGCCTTGGCCCAGTACTTAGCGAAGAAGAGCGCAACGTTCCTATGGCTGAAAAGCTGCGTTTACTTGGAGCGGGTATCCTACCTTTAGGTATTTTCGCAGTAATGATGGTGCCTTTTGTGAATGGTTGGACAAGCCTAGTGGAAAGTTCAGCTATTGGCGCAATGGCTGCGTTACTTGCGGCACTTTTGAAACGTCGTATGACACGCGTTGTGTTTGAGAACTCTGTGCGCAGCACATTAGCCATCTCCTGTATGTTCATGTGGATTATCCTTGCGGCGTTAGGCTTTGGCGCGGTGTTTGATGGTTTAGGCGCGGTGAAATCTATCGAAACCTTGTTTACTGAGCAGCTCGGCTTAAGCCCTTGGACAATCCTTATCCTGATGCAGCTTTCGTTTTTGGTGATGGGAACTTTCCTTGATGATACCGCGATGCTGGTTATCGTTGCTCCGTTGTATGTCCCGTTAGTGCACGCGTTGGGCTTTGACCTCATTTGGTACGGCGTGCTCTACACCGTTACGTCTCAGATTGCGTATATTACGCCACCGTTTGGTTACAACCTGTTCCTGATGCGAGCCATGGCTCCACCGGGCATTACGCTACGGGATATTTACAGCTCCATTGGGCCTTTTGTTGCCATTATGGTGCTCTCGCTGATCCTAATTATGATTTTTCCGCAAATGGCATTGTGGTTGCCTGATTACGTATACGGAAAATAAGGGACAACTCGATTTTTTAGAAATAAAAATACCAGTCGGACGAGAAGTCCACAGGGAAAATTAACCGGAGGGATATCCATGAATTCAAGACGTAAGTTTTTAACCAGTGCAGCGGCGCTCACCGCGGGAACTTTGCTTGCTCCTGCTAAAACGTTTGCAGCGAACCCGAAAATTAAATGGCGTATGCAGACGTACGCTGGTCCTGCGTTGGCTGAGCATGTAGTGAAACCTGCCATCGAAATGTTTAACCGCCTCGCGGGCGATGAAATGCAAATTGAACTGTACTTTGCAGACCAACTAGTACCAACTGGTGAGCTTTTCCGTGCGATGCAAAAAGGCATTATCGACGCTGTACAGTCTGATGATGACTCTATGGCATCGCCAACAGAAGTGACTACTTTTGGTGGCTACTTCCCATTTGGTAGCCGCTACTCACTCGACATTCCAGTGCTATTCAACCAATACGGTTTGGACGAAATTTGGAAAGAAGAGTACGCGAAAGTAGGTGTGAAACATATTTCCGCAGGGGCTTGGGACCCTTGTCACTTCGCAACGAAAAAGCCAATCACTAGCTTAAATGATCTTAAAGGTCTTCGTATCTTTACTTTCCCAACAGCGGGTCGTTTCCTTGCTAAGTTCGGCGTAGTTCCAGTATCTATTCCTTGGGAAGATGTGGAAGTGGGCCTTCAAACTGGTGAGTTGGACGGTATTGCATGGTCGGGCATCACTGAAGACTACACTGTGGGGTGGTCAAAGGTGACGGATTACTTCCTAACCAATAACATCTCTGGTGCTTGGATTGGCCACTTCTTTGCCAATATGGAACGCTACAACGCGTTGCCAGATCATCTAAAAGAACTACTACAACTTTGTATGGACAGCTCTCATTACTATCGTCAATGGTGGTACTGGGGTGGCGAAGCAAAACTTCGCGTAGAAGGTACAGACATGAAACTGACCTCTATTCCAGATGCTGAATGGGCAACAGTTGAAGCAGAATCGCACAAGTTCTGGGATGAGATTGCGAAAGAGTCACCAACCAAAGCGAAGGTGGTTGAGATATTTAAGAAATACAACTCAGATATGGAAAAAGCGGGCAGACCTTATCGTTACAGCTAATCTGTTTCCTTTTTAGACTCACAACATCAGCGGCTTTGGTCGCTGATGTTGTTTTTGGTGAACATGTTTTAACAGATGATTGTTAGCTAACGTTTGTTATAGGGGGAGAAAGGTTAATCAATGTTCCAAAGCAGCCCCAATTCTTGCAGCACCGCTTTGGTAATGGGCGAGCCCGCTTTGTTTTGCGCGACAACAAAGTAGAGTTCGGCGTCGAAATCGAGTTCTGGAAGGAGGCTTATTTCGCCATTTTGCGCGTGAGTTTGTGCGTCTTCCAGCTCATAGAAACTGATGCCCAAGCCACTTTTAACCAGCTCCAATCTTGTTGCATCATCGTCGCTGCTGGTAATCGAATTGATCTCTTTGCCCAACTTTGATTTTAGAAAGTCATCAAATGGGCAGTAATACCCCATGGTGATCCAACGTTGGGTCTGTAAGGGTGTATCAGACACAAAATCAAACGGCGCAATGGTAGTAATTCTTTGTGATTTTATTTTCACGGCAACGAGATCATTAGGTATCTCACCATAAATGAAACCGCCATCCAGTTCATCATTTCGAATCGCTTCAATCGTTTTACCTGAAGACATAGGTTGGATTTGCAGCATAATACCGGGAGTACTTATCAGTAAGTTTTCAATGAGAGACGAGATCTGAAGTTGCGCTGGCTTTTGATTCATTCCCAGTCGGAAATTACCGATGATTTCATCCTGACTGGATGCCGCGGCATTAACCAAATCAAACGCAGAATCTAAGGTTTTCTGCGCTTTCTTCAATAACAGCTCGCCTTTCTCGGTGAGAGTCATGCCTTTGCTGGTTCTAACAAACAAAGGAACTTGTAGCTCTTCTTCTAAAGCTTTGATGTGTGCACTGACGGCTGGTGGCGTTGTGTATAGCTGCTTAGCCGCGAGGGTTAAATTGCCAGTTTGGGCAACAACGACGAATGAGCGTAGGTGATAAAATTCCATGTAATCCAGCGTGTTCCAAAAGTCACAATCGATAGCTCATTATCGGCTTTCAGAACCAAAAGTATATTTGTTTTCTCTTAACGCTCCCTTCAGAAACTACGAATTCTCTCCACCACTTATGCCTAATACACTAACTAGGAAACAACATGGTTTTGGTTCAACAGCGTTAAGGAGATAAATCGCTATGAAAATATCAAATGTACTTTCCCATCCAGCAGCGGACAGTGAAACTGCGAACGCGTTTTTTACTAGCAAACTGGGCTTTGAAACCGACTGTTCAGATGTTTATGCAGATATTAAAGAAAACAACAAACAGTTCATTTTACTCGATGTTCGAAGTGTCGAGGCCTACAACAAAAGCCACGCTATCACTGCAGAGAGTATGCCTCACGCCAACATCAATGCGGAGTCATTCGCACATTTCCCCAAGGACACAACCTTTGTTGTCTACTGCTGGGGACCGGGGTGCAACGGTGCGACTAAAGCTGCAAAAAAAATCTCTGCATTGGGTTTTGCAGTAAAAGAGATGATTGGCGGTATTCAATATTGGGAAGATTTCGAGCGATACCCTGTGAATCGCCGATTGGGTGAAGCACAAAGCTAGATGATGATTCAATGAGCAAAGCAGAAGCTGATAACAGGTTAACGAGGGAGTGAAATGGTGAATCAACAAATCGAAATCCGCAGGAGTTCCACGACTGACTCTCATGTTGTTTGGCAACTGATGCGTGAGCACGCGATTTACGAAGGTCACGATCTGGTTGAATCAGACCAGCTTCATTGTTTAGAAAATCAAACATACCCCGCAGCAATTTGGGTTGTCGAAATCGATAGTCGAGTTGTGGGGTATATGAGCTTGATAAAGCAGTTTTCAACATGGGAGATGAAACACTATCTCTACTTGGACTGCCTTTATCTTAGACCTGAAGTTAGAGGCAAAGGCTTAGGCAAAGCGATGATGATGAAAGCTTCAGAGTTGGCTGAAGAATTTTCTTTATCAGAAATTCAATGGCAAACACCCACATCAAATACCACCGCCATTGGCTTTTATCGCAAGTTGGGCGCGATGGATAAAGAGAAGCAAAGGTTCTTTTGGAACCACAATGAATTTATATAGTTAGCCCTGATTGCGACTTCCATCCGAAGCTGTCATTCTGGGAATAATGAAGGTAACCACTCATTTTCTTAAGAGCCAGAATGTCAATAAAGCCAGTCGATGAAAATACATGGGCAGGAATACTCTCAGTGCAGTCTGAAGTCTATTTGCAAGTAGAGCCTGAAACGATAGATGTGTTGCAAAGTAAATGGCGTCGCACACCGCAGTGCTGCTTCGTGTATCAAGACAAAGAGTCAGTGTTGGGTTATCTCTTGGCACATTCTTGGGACAAGCAAGCACCACCGAAACTGTTTAAACCGCTACCGGAACAATGCGGCGCTTTAAACTCATATCTGTTTCTGCACGATCTCGCAATATCAGAAAAGGCTGCTGGGCAGGGAATAGGAAGCCAGTTAGTCAGCCACTTAATTTCAATAGCAAAAACAATGGACTTTAATGAAATCCGCTTGGTAGCAGTGCAAGGTTCAGCAAGCTTTTGGAACACTATGGGCTTTAGTGAAGTAGACAAGCAGAGCATTTCACCAACCTATGGTGAAGGTGCCAAAATGATGAGATACGTTTTAGAGGAGGAATAATGTTTAGCCTGAAAATAGAAAAGGATTTAAAGCTGGTTTTGGTGCAGCATTCATTCGCAGCTCGGTATTTTGAGATTGTTCAAAGTGAACGTGAGTATTTGAGTCAATGGCTCGCTTGGCCTCCTCATGCAGACAGCGAAGCCTTCTTTCACAGCTTTATTCAGCGTTCACTGCACGATTATGCCGATGGAAAGTCTTTGGTTTGCGCGATGTTCTATGAGGACCAGCTAGTAGGCAACATCAGTTTCAATACCATCAATCATGATCTTAAAAAAGTAGAAATCGGTTACTGGCTGCGGGAAAAATTTAAGGGTAAAGGCATTGTCACGCGGTCAGTCTCTAAGCTCATCGAGATGGCGTTTCGTGAATTGAATATGCAGAAGGTTCAGATTTCAGCCGCTGTTGATAACGCGCCTAGTCGCAATGTTTGTAAACGTTTGGGGTTCAACTTGGAAGGCATTATTACTTGTGCGGAGAATCTCAATGGACGCGTTGTTGAGCATGCTGTTTATGGCTTGAGCCGCAGTCATTGGCTTGGTAAGTAAACACGTTATGTTGCTTTCACTTACACAAATATCACGGTCTGAAATAAAAATCCCCACTGTAATCACTGTGGGGATTTTTCATTCATCTAATCGCTATTAGCTCATCGTAAAGTGCTGAATTGCGTACGCTACCGGTGAACTTAACAGCAGTGTTAATACTGTACGTTGGAACCAAACTACAACGATCTGTTTCACTGAGATAGGAATCTCAGTCGACAAAATACAAGGGATCGACGCAGAGAAGAACAAGATGGAAGAGATAGAAATCTGACCAATCACGAAGCGAGTAATGAAGTCACTTTTCGCAGCAATCAGTGCAGGTAAGAACATCTCTGCAAGGCCCGTCGCTGAAGCTTTTGCTACCAACATAGGATCTGGCATTTGCGCTATCCAAGCAAATGGATAGAACAGGATGCCCAACCATTCGAAAACAGGTGTGTATTTAGCAAGTAACAAGCCGATCAAACCCACAGACATGATTGATGGCAAAATGCTCATCGCCATTAACAGACCTTCTTTCAGGTTGTTAATAATGCTGCTCAACACTGGCTCAGATTTGTCTGCGATTTGTAGACCTTCATTCACGGCTTGTTTGATGCGTGGTAGATCACTTGGAATTTCATCAGCAACCGTCTTTGAATCATCTAAACGAGCAAGTGGACGTAGACGTACCGTAATAGCGGTAACGACAAAAGTCAGAACCAATGTACTCCAGAAGAACAGGTTCCAAATCTCCATCAAGCCTAACGTTTTAGCCACGATAACCATGAAGGTTGCTGAAACGGTTGAAAAGCCTGTAGCGATAATGGCTGCTTCTTTTGCTGAGTACTGACCGGATTTGTATACGCGGTTGGTAATAAGAAGACCAATTGAGTAGCTACCAACGAAAGAGGCTACCGCATCAATTGCTGACTTCCCTGGAGTTTTGAAAATTGGGCGCATTACAGGTTGCAACAGCACGCCAACCAGTTCAAGCAATCCAAAGCCGATGAGAAACGCTAAGAAAATTGCGCCGACAGGAACAATCAAACCTACTGGCACAACAAGCTTGCCAAATAGAAACGGCAGCATGTCTTTTTCAAACAAGACTGCAGGGCCGATAGAGAAAAATGCCATCAGAGCAGTAATCACACCGACAACTTTAAGTACAGAGAGCACTTTTTGCGTTGTGTTTGCGTTCCAACTACCTGTAATAAAAGGGTAGACGCTACCAGCGATGATCATCAGCAGTGCATAAATCTCAACACCTTTAGGTGATGCTGCACGTAGCCAAGAAACCATGTGGTCGAGTGGAATAGTGGATTTTGCGTTAATTTCGATGGGTACAAAGAAAAAAATGATGCCGATAAGGCTAAACAGCACCAGTTTTAGTGCTGAAGACCAAACTGGCTTCGTTAGCATGGATTCGGTTGCTTCCATAGTTACCTTCCTTAGTGGGTTGATCTTTGCAAATAGGCAGACAATCTGGCCTACATGCAGTGATTTTTTCCTGACTGAACTTTTAAGCTCGGCGTTTAAACGCTATTGCTTGCCGCTCTTCTAAACGGCAAGTTACTAATTATGTTGTGTAATTAAATCTCTGCTTTTAGAACGGCAGATAATATCGCGTTGAGTTGCGATTTGATTGCGATGGCTTTATCCGCATCTAACTCGTATCTCCCTTGAGCGAGAGCGTCATTGCTTAGGTAAGTGTCTTGTGACATTTCAAGCTGAATAGCGTGAATGTTTTCACTTGGTTTACCAAATCCGCGAGTAATGAAACCGCCTTTGAAGCGTCCGTTGAGTACTTGGCTATAGCGATCAGAAACCGCGCCCATCACAGCATCGACAATCGCGCTGCTGCATGATTCACCTTGGTTGGTTCCCCAGTTGAATTCAGGCAACGTTCCTTCGAACAACATAGGTACTTGCGCAGCGATACTGTGGGCATCAAATAAGATAGCGTAGCCGTGAATAGATTTAAGGCGTGCAAGTTCCTGTTCGATGGTGGAGTGGTATGGGTGCCAAATCTGCTCTTTATAGCGTTCGTGGTCACTTTCGCTTGGTGCTTTACCATCAACGAAAACGGGGGTGGAGTCGAAAAGGATCTCTGGGAATAAGCCAGTAGTCTTTGTTGTGTAGAGTGGTTTGTCGTCACTTGGTCGGTTTAGGTCAACCACGTAGCGAGAATAGTTGGCTGAAATGACACTCGCACCCAGTTCTTTGACACACTCATAAAGCTCTGGAATAAACCAGTCGGTATCTGGAAGTTTCTTGGCGGCTTGCGTTAAACCTTGTTCAACTTCTGGAGTCAGACCTAGACCAGAGTGAGGCATACTCACTAATAGTGGGACGCTTCCTTGATGAAATTCGAATGGTGAACGCACACAATTTGGCTGACTCATTTGACAGATACTCCGTTATCTTTATTAAATGTATATACATTTGTTAATCTAGCTGTCATAAAACGTTGTTGCAAGTGAGAAGTTAATTATTTATTGCGTTTATCCCATTTTTTCTCGTATTTGTTTCCCTTGTTTTTGTAGGTGAATTGGGTGGGAAAATATAACTTGTATATACATATAAAGCTAAATTACACTTATTTTAAACAGTGCAAGTGATTACTTTTTTGAACTAGGAATTCACCATGACAGGGACTCAAACACGTCATTATTTCTTTGCTGAGCGAGCTTGGCTTGCTGATGGTTGGCATAACAATGTCTCTTTCGAAGTTACCGACGGAGTGTTTACTCATGTCGAATCGGATACTTCAGCGGTTGAGGGAGCAACAAAGCTTATTGGCCCAGTTTTGCCGACTTTAGCAAACGTGCATTCGCATGCTTTCCAACGTGTAATGGCGGGAATGGCAGAAGTGTGTTTGAACCCAAATGATAGCTTTTGGAGTTGGCGCGATCTGATGTACAAAATTGTACAAAAACTTTCGCCAGAACAAGCCAACGTTATCGCGACTCAGCTTTATATCGACATGCTTAAAGCGGGCTATACCCAAGTGGGTGAATTCCACTACTTACATCACGCTGTTGCGGGTAAACACTATGCCAACCGCGCTGAGATGTCACACCAGTTAATCAATGCCGCGGATCGCTCTGGTATTGGTTTGACGCTGCTACCTGTGCTGTATTCTCATTCTGGTTTTGGTGCGCTTGCTCCGAACGAAGGCCAAGCTCGCTTTATCAATTCTTCACACTCTTATTTGGAACTGCAAAGTCAGTGTGAACAAGCCTTAGCAGGTTCAAAACTGCACAACCTTGGTATCTGTTTCCATTCACTACGTGCGGTAACAGAGCAGCAAATCAAAGAAGTATTGAGCTCATTAGACAGCAACAAAGTTGTACACATTCATATTTCTGAACAGCAGAAAGAAGTGAATGACTGTTTGGCATGGAGCGGTCAACGTCCTGTTGAGTGGTTGCATGAACATGTGGGTTTGAATGAGCGTTGGAACTTAATTCACGCGACACATTTGAATGAATACGAGCTCAATGCAATTGCCAGCAGCAAAGCAGTAGTGGGTTTGTGTCCGACGACAGAAGCAAACTTAGGTGACGGTATTTTCCCTGGTGTTGAATTTGAACGTTTGAATGGTCGTTGGGGTATCGGTTCAGATAGCCATGTGAGTCTGTCGATTGTTGAAGAACTACGTATTCTCGAATATGGACAACGCCTTCGCGATCAACAACGCAATCGTCTATATCGAGGCGAACAAACTAGCATTGGTGACAACCTGTTTAAGCAAGCGTTATTGGGCGGCAATCAGTCATGTGGCGTAGAGCTAGGTTTAGCGGTGGGTCAACGCGCAGACTTTATGGCGCTTGATGATAGCCAGCCGTTTATTGGCGCAAGCGAAACCAAAGATGTACTGAATCGTTGGTTGTTCGCATGCAGCGAAAATGTGGTGAAAGATGTGTTTGTTGCAGGCAAGCAAGTGATTAGCGAAGGACGACATGAGCTAGATGTTATAAGCCGTTCAGAGTTCTCTAAAGTGATTAAGAAGGTTATTTACGATGTCTAATCACTCAAACTTGTTTAGCGTAGTTCCTCAATCTGACTATCTGCGTATGCCATGGAAAAATGGCTTAGGTGAAACGTTAGAAATTGCGGTGAGTCGAGAAAACGATGAGGTGTTGTATCGCGTTAGCCAAGCGGCTGTGGTTGAAGATGGCGCGTTCTCAGATTTTTCTGGTTTGCATCGTACGCTTGTTTTGCTAAAAGGCAATGGGATGCTTCTGTCCCATAAAAACGCACAAAAAGAATATCAACATAAACTTGAGCAAGTGTTATCTGTTGCGCATTTCGCTGGTGGTGATAGTACCTATGCGACCCTATCAAACGGGGCCATTGAAGATCTCAACATTATGGTGCGAGAAGGCAAAGCAGGTTCGGATGTGCAAGCCATTTTCTCTCCTGCCTCTTTTGATGTTAGCCGTGATTCGCACACGCTATTCACAGGCTTCTACGCTAACAGTGATTGTGTACTGGCGTTGGACTTTGCGTCAGAGCGTCACACGGTAAAGCTGCAAAGCCAATCAATGTTGCTGCTTAGCCACAGCGCAAAAGTGACACTGGAAAGCGGCTCAGGAGTGGCTATTTCCATTTACTCAATTGACTAAGTTTACGCGATGGTCGCAATCGTAGGGTTGAGCATGGCTCAACCCTAAGTTTTCTATTGCTTATCTTTTAGGATTTGAAGATTTTCATTGATCTTAAAGATAACGATCATCAGTTCACACCAGATACGAGCGCCAATTGAGCCTAGAATCATAGTGATTAAGCCTAAGAAGAAAGTGCCTGCAGTTAATCCCTCATAACCGCTGAACATGGTGCCTAATCCAGAAATCACCGCAATAATGATAAGCAGCCAGTAAAGACCTGTTACGAGTTTTGGCGTTAGCATCGAATCGAAGGTGAACATTGATTTCATAGTTACATTTCCTTGTTTAATTTATTTTTTTCTTGGGTGAATAGACATAGATTGCCGAGTAAAGATATTAAACGGATTGATTATAAATACCACTGTTAAGCTGTAGGTAAATCTCATTTATTCAGATGGTTAGATTCTTACTCGAATTGTTTGAGCGAATAATTTAATAAGTCATCATGTTGTAACTGGATATTTAAATTCTTCGGGCGTATATTTCTGTTTCAATTCTGCGCAGTATATCGAGGGCAATATGTTAGAGGCGTTTGGCGTTATTAATATTTGGACGTATTTAGTTGGTCTGACAATGATCATTCTTGCTCCGGGTCCAAACTCTCTTTATGTATTGAAATCAAGCTCATCACTGGGTGTGAAAGCTGGCTATCAAGCAGCGTCTGGTGTGTTAATCGGCGATGCTGTTTTAATCCTGCTCTCTTATCTGGGAGTCGCGTCACTCATTCAAACTTCTCCAGTTTTGTTCACTATCATTCGTTATCTTGGTGCGGCTTACCTGCTGTATTTAGGTATTAAAATCATCCATCAACTGATGAGCAAAAAAGGTGAAGAGGGGGCAGAAATGGCGCGCCCTAAGAAGAAAGAGAACGTGTTTGCTAAGTCACTCACTTTGAGTTTGACCAACCCAAAAGCGATTCTTTTTTATGTGTCGTTCTTCATCCAGTTTATTGATTACACCTATGAGCACACTTGGGCGTCTTACCTGATTTTGGCAACCATTTTAGAAGTGTTCAGTATTGTCTATTTGAGTGTGCTGATTTTCCTTGGTACGTCTTTGACGCAGATGTTCAAAAACAACAAGGTATTGGCGAATTTGGGCAATGGCTTGCTGGGTATGTTCTTTATGGGCTTTGCTGCTCGTCTGGCGAGCTTGAGTTAATCGTCGAATGATTTGAAAAAGGGTAAAGACCATGTCTTTACCCTTTTATGTATCTAGAAGAGCAGCAATTAATCGTATAGGTCGTATGAACCTTCGATAGCATGAATCAAATCTACAATCAGCGTGTTGTATGGTGTTGGAACCCCATAGCGTTTTGCTTGCTCGACTATCGCGCCATTGATGGCATCGATTTCCATCTTCACATGGTTTTTTCTGTCTTGATACATTGAAGAGTAACCATCCCCTGCAACTTCGCAGACACTCTTCACCATATTCAGCGCTTCGCGGCGGTCGAAATACGTACCGTCCGCTTCGGCCACTTCAATCGCTTCATATATCAGGCGCTTTGCAAAGTCCCATGCGTGTTGGTTTTTCACCATATAGCCAATAGGTGTTTGCGTAATGGCAGTAAAGGTATTCACAGAAAGGTTTACCAGCAGCTTGCTCCAGATGATTCTTTGAATGTCGTCTGTCACTACGGTTTCAAAACTTGCTTCTTCAAGCAGTGATGCAGCAAGAGTTATCTGCTGCTTTGCTTCATGGTTACTGCCAATGGTTGTTGCACCTGACGCGGGATGTTTGATGTTACCTTTACCAAGATTGACCGCATTATGTTTACTGTTACCAATGATGACGTTTTCTTTCTTGGCGTATTTTTCAATGATACGGTCATTTCCAGCGCCGTTTTGCAACGTCATCACTAAGGTGTTTTCGTCAAAAAGGCTTTGGTTTTGTTCAAGAGCTTGCTCAGTGTATGTCGATTTCACAAACACAATGACGAGATCCATTTTCTCTTGGCACTGACCTGAAAGTGAAGCTTGAACATTAGGATAAGAGACCACAGTTCCGTTAGCCTCATGAACGGTAATACCTTCCGTATTTATTGCGTCAACTTGAGATTGGAGCGTATCAATCATGCGTACCTGATGTAGCTTACTTAGGTATGCGCCATATAGACAACCCATCGCTCCGGCACCGACAACCGCAATTTTCATATTTTGTACCCTTGTCCTTATAAGATGTGACTGCCAGCATGGATGCGGAAGAGTCCTTTCTCTCACGCGCTAGCATTTGCAGTATACAAAGCCGTTGTGAAACTCAGAAATCGATGAAGTTTCGTTAAATGAAACTTATTTGCTGATTATTCTCTTATTAATAGAATAAATGGGGTGTATTTGATAAATTCGCTCAACTAGATGACGTTTATCGTAGAAAATCACGAAAACGCACCGTAATACGAGCATTGGACACATTTGTCTCAGGAAGAGGCTACAAACATCATGATTCGAGAACCCTCAGATAACCAAGCGATCAACCGACATATCGGTACTCGTATCAGGACTCATCGCAAAAATATGGGAATGACGATTCAGACCCTAGCCGACAAGATTTTCAAAAGTAGAGCGACTGTCTCAAAGTATGAAACGGGTGAGATTTCATTAGATATGGTGACTCTGTTTAACGTTGCTTCTGCTCTTCAAGTAACACCAAACCAGCTGATTGATTATCGTGTGAATACTCAACCGGAGACAGGTTTGAGAGCCTCCGCGATGAAGACCTTTCATAACGCTTCACAGCTCTATTTCTACTTTTATGACGGACGATACAACCGCCTTAAAGACGGCGTGATAAATATTCTTCCAGAGAAAGAGGGCAATCAACATACGGCGACGTTGACGATCAGCGTCGTAACTCGTGACGGTAAGAGTAGTGAAATTTATTACTTGGGATCGGTAACTTACAGCGATCGTTTAATTCGCTTTTCGTTTATCAACCAATACAACACGTTAGAAGAGTGTCTGTTGTATATCTTCAACCCGCTTGAGCTTAGAGACAGTACCTATGGAATGCTGTGTGGCATATCTTCAGCAGATATGCGTCCTTGTGCTTTCAAGTGCTTGGTAACATTAACTAGCCAACAATATTCCGACGAATTGAAAGAGCACCTTCGTTTGACTCGTGATGAGCTCAAAGAGTCGAAAAAACTCAATATGCTGGTGATAGATAACGTGCTTTAGCCCGCGTTAACCGCATGTGGAATAAGTGATGATTTGAAAGAAAAAGGCTGCGTAATTGCAGCCTTTCGAATACCTATCTATGGACAACTATGGCCTATGGCCAAGCGCGTTTTTTCCCGCCAGCGTTAGCTTTAATAAGTTCAATCGCCTTCTTGGACTTGTCTTCGATTGAATCCAAACTTTTCGACACATTAGCCTGAAACTGTTTGGTCAATGCGACTTGTTCAGCATCGGTTTTTGGCACGGCTGGTGTCTGAATTTTGTGGATCATCTGTGCCAATTGCTTGTTTTGGCTTTCCAGCGTTTTCACTTTTAGATTGAGCTCTCTTAACGCACTGTTCTGCTCTTCAATTTTGGCTTCAATACTGTTGAAGGCTTTGAGAATTTGCCCAACACTCTGCTCAGTCATCAAGTTCTCCGCAATTGGCTATTGTTGATTTTCAACCACCAAGCACGTTTTCAAACGATACTGCGCCAGTGATAAATTTGCGCCAAGTATACAGATAAACCCTGCCGTTATTGCGTAGGAATACGCCGATATTTGGCCTTTCTATTGCTGAATAAACGTTTGAACAAACCGCTTTTTCGCTCCGAATTTGCGTTGCTTGGATAAAGAACAGCAACGATTCCAGCGAGGAAAAGAGAGCAGGATATCCATTGCACTGTTGAAAGTGTCTCGCCAAAAAACAGGTATCCGCTTAACAAAGCAAACACACTGGTTAATAGCGTCAGCGGTGCGAGTTTAGACATCGGATAGTTAAGGATCATCTTATTCCAGATCCAGTAGCCGAACAGAGTTGTTGGGTAGGCTTGAAACAGTACCGAGAACCAAGCACTTCCGTTCCACTGCTCATAGGTTGTGACTAAGCCGTCAACCCCGTTTACTGCAAGGCTTAGCAGTATCAGTGGCACGGGAGCATACAACATCCCCCAAATGTTAAAGGCAAACGGTGATTTGGTCCCTGAATGACGAATAATTACCCCCATTAATGGCCAGCAGATAGCGGAAATCAGAATGAACACGAAGCCAAGCAGAGTGATATTACCGTTGGTATAAACGATAGAAAGAATTAAGCCAACCAGTGCGACCGCAATTCCAAGCCACATCTGCTTGCTTATGACCTCTTTATAAAGCAAAGCTCCCACTGCGATAGTGGTTAACACATCTAGCTGTAGTAAAACTGACGCCATACCGGACGAAAGACCAAATGCAATCGAGCAATACGCCATCCCCCATATCCCAGTGCCAAATACTAAACCGTAGGCGATGAAGTATTTAACGTGGACGTTTGGTTTCTTCACAAAAAAGATAATAGGAAAAGTCGCTAACAAGAAGCGAGCTGCGGCAATTAAAAAGGGATCGAGTTGGCTGACACCAAGTTTGATAGCGGAGAAATTCACGCCCCAAATGACCATGACTCCAATAACGAGTAATAAATGTTTTCCCTGCACAATAATCTCCTCATGTTCGAATTATAGACAGAGTATTGCTTGAGCTATAAAACCAGTACAGATACAATTTGTGAAAATTTAACCAGTACAATTTATCGCTATGCAGAAATATAAACAGTTAGCAGAGAAGATCATTGAAGATATTCAGACCACCAAATTGAAACATGGTGATCGTATGCTTTCATTGCGTCTGTTTGCGAAGCAACATGACGTGAGTGTTTCGACAGCGGTAAGTTGTTATCAAGAGTTAGAACAAAGGGGCTGGTTAGACGCTCGTCCCCAGTCAGGGTTCTTTATCTGTTCAAAAACGCCAGTTGTCTCAACACCATCATGGAAGCGATTCACGCCACAACTGGCAACGGATGTTCGCCCCCGTGTCAAACCTCAAGTGAAATCAGGGCCACTGGGTATCGCGTGTATCGAGCCGGATGTGATTGCACTGCGTGCGATGGAAAAAAGCTTTCGTCGTGTAATGACACAATCTGCTTCGAAACTGACTCAATATCCGGATAAGAAGGGTGAACCTGTACTGAGAGAAGCGCTGAGCACTCACTTCAGCCAGCTGGGGTTTTCGCTTCACAAGGATGAATTGGTGGTAACTCATGGCTGTATGGATGCAGTGAAAAGTGCATTGCAAATCGTTGTGAATACAGGTGACACAGTGGCAGTGAGTTCACCATGTTTTAACGGATTACTAGAGCTGCTCTCCAATCTGGGCTTAAAAGTTATCGAGATTCCGTCACTAGCAGAAGGGATTGATCTTGATGCGCTGGAGAAATTGTTTCAAAACCAGCAGGTACAGGCAGGATTGTTTTGCACCACACACATGAATCCGCAGGGCATTACTATGTCGGCAAAACAGAAACAACGATTGAGTGCGTTGGCGGGGAAATACCGGATACCTGTGATTGAAGATGATGTGTATTTCGAACTCAATCATTCAGACCAGTTGCATTTGCCTACTGCCTACTACGACGACAGTGGTTATGTGATTTGGTGTGGTTCTTTCTCCAAAACTTTATCGCCAAGCTACCGTCTGGGTTGGTGCCGTCCGGGGAGGTTTATTGAAAAATACACTCAGCAATACGAAGGTGTGCCGACGCTGATTCAAATGGCGATTGCGGATTTCATTCAAACCGGCGCCTATAGCCGACACCTCAAACGTGTGAGGCATCAACTGGCAGTAAATAAGCAAGATTACACCCGTTTTCTGGCGCAACATTTGCCCCAAAATAGTCGAATTACTCAGCCTGACGGTGGTCTGGTGCTGTGGATTCAAGTGACGGGTTTAAATGCACAAGCACTTAGCGATAAAGCCATCGAGCTAAATTTAGATATTCGAATTGGCAGCGTTTTTACTGAGTCTCAACGCTATGATGACTGCGTTCGAATTAACATAGGTTTTGCACTAAACCACGACATCGAAACCTTGTTAAACACCTTGGTTGGACTTATCAATAGCTGTCTGCCGCTTGAGACTTGCGAAAGCGAAACGTCTGAACAGGAAGCACTTGCAATACTAAGCAGACAAGAATAAATGCAAACCCATACCAGCCTATAACGGCGAATCGCTCTCCAACCAAAGCGACAGCAAACAGTGTGGCAATGGCAGGTTCAAGCAGAGTGATCAGCGTAGCCGTGCTTGCTTCCAAGTGCTTTAACGCATAGCCAAACAGCAGGTAGCCCAAGAACATAGGTATGGTTGCCATATAGATGACCACAGCAGTGTGTTTGGCATCTGCAAACAGGTTATCTCCTGTAATGAGCAGTGAGGGTAGCAACAAGGTCGCTGCCAAACCAAACATGCTCGCCATTGCTGACTGAGAACTCACTCCCCGTTCAATCATGCCGCGTGCTGCCCATGAGTAGGAGGCATAAGTAAGTGCAGCGATAATTCCCAGTACAATTCCTAAAAGTTGAAGCATCGAACTTGCGTCTGAGTGAGCACTTTGTTCTTTTCCAAGCGTGAGTAACACGATACCAATAGCCCCTACGATGAAAGAGACTACCCATTGTAAAGATATCTGCTTTTTGCTGATGAGACGCTCAAGTAAAACGGTGAAAAACGGCGCGCTGGCGATGGAAATCAAAGTGCCTATCGCGACGCCTGAAAGTCGCATTGAGGTGTAAAAAGCGAGCGGATAGATAGCGACCGCTGCGCCACCACAAAGCAAAAGTTTGTATTGCTGAAGTAGTGTAGCCATATCGACAATGAGCTTTCTTCGTGCATTAAACATGAGTAACAATCCACCGCCACCCATAGCCGATGCACCTATGGCTAGAGGGCTAATATCTGGTGCGAAACTGGCTGCGGTTCCTGTTGTTCCCCAGAACACACTGGCGAGAACAACGGCAAAGACTCCGCTGATATTTGCATTTCCTCTAAACATAACCACTCCATCTATTCATTTAATTTAGGCAGTATTGTATGCGTGAACGGCTGTACATTTTGTGCAGATTGGACGTTTGTGTGGGCTATGAAGACGGACTTAACGAGTTATCTTTGAGGGGGATAGACCAAAATGCTGAGAAAATCGGCGGCTAAAAGCACTGTGGTCAGCATAACCGACAGACTCAGCGACAATTTGAATTGGGTAGTCAGTATGGATAAGTAACGCCTGCGCTTTCTCCATCCGTTTTTGAGTAATGTACTGAGTCACGGTTAGGGATGTTTGTTGTTTGAAAAGCTTTTTGAATTGAGTTGGACTCAAAAAAGCAACAGACGACAGCTGCGTGATAGACAGTGAATCTGCAAGATGAGCTTCGATATATTCTTGAACTTTTCTGATGCGATTATCGAACTGCTTTAGGATCTGTTGTTCCGAGAGTAAAAGCGAGAAAGTTTGCAGCATCATCTTTTCGATATCAGGGTTCACTTGATATTTAAGTTGCTCTTCAATGAAACTCAAATAGTGCATTAATGGGGGGCTGATAGAAAATACGATGGTGTTAGATTCCACAATGTGTGACGGCAGAGTATCGAGATCGGCTACC
The DNA here is from genome assembly GCF_058630515.1 of Vibrio sp. HM8-C. Lineage (NCBI taxonomy): Bacteria > Pseudomonadati > Pseudomonadota > Gammaproteobacteria > Vibrionales > Vibrionaceae > Vibrio > Vibrio sp. HM8-C. The sequence continues at coordinate 62,185 of NZ_JBMMKS010000007.1, read as the reverse complement.
ACAAACCGTGCTTCTGATTCAGCCGCGAAATAGTGCATTTCATTTGCACGTACCACCACGCATTCACCGGGTCTCACCGCACCTTTAAATGCTTCTACTTCAATGTTGATTACACCACGAACAGGCAAAACCAACTGATAGAAATCATGGCTGTGCCCGTTCTTTTGACGGCTATAGGAGCGGATTGAAAGTGAGTTGGAATTAAGCATTCATCAGTTATTCGTATTTTAAGGCTAGAAAATCTAAGCGAAGCGTGAAGACACTATATCCCTAAAGCTGCCCCCGCAACAATGAAGAATGCTACGCATGCAACTATCGGCAGCTTGAGTTGCTTGAGCAGATAAAACCCAATCAATACCAAAGCGATGTCTGATGCGGCAAAGACGGCACTGGTAAATACTGGTTGGTACAAAGCAGCAGCAAGCAAACCAACAACAGAAGCGTTAACGCCATTCAGTGCGCCAGCAATGCTTGGATTGTCTGCTAATGAATGCCAATTTTTCAGCACAGCTAACAACAGCAGAAAGCCCGGAAGAAATACTGCAATAGTCGCCAGCAGTGCGCCTGTAATAGGTGCTTGCGGCATTAGCGCGTAACCAAGAAATGTGGCGAAGGTAAACATGGGACCAGGAACAGCCTGAGCCGCTGCGTATCCGGTCAAAAAGGTATCTTGGCTTAGCTGGTCACCAACAAGATTTTGCAATAGTGGCAGAACCACATGCCCACCACCGAAAACTAAGCTTCCTGCTTGGAAGAAATCACCAAACAGTTGAATGCTTGAGTGGCTTGATAACATGGATGTGCCGACAAGTATCAATACAAATAGCAGTAAAGGGGTATAACTTGGTTTAAATGTTCTTTGTGTTTTCGCTGCATTTCCTTTGAGGTATCGCATACCAATAATAGCAGCCAGAATTAGCACTAATAATTGGGTAGTAATGCTTGGTACAACGAGCAGTGCGCATGCCGTTAAGAGAGCTAAGCCTGCTGAAAGTTTGCTTGAGCAGAAGTTTTTGTACATTCCCCAAGTTGCGTCTGCCACTACCACCACGGCAAGCAGCTTAAGTCCGTGTACGATGTTGTGAAATAAGGTGGCATCCGTTATCTGGCTGCTTAAGAGAGCAAGCAAGATCATGAGTATGATAGATGGTGAGGTAAAACCGATAAAAGCGGCGATCGCTCCAAATAAACCACCACGTTTGTAACCGATAGAAAAGCCCACTTGGCTTGATCCTGGGCCGGGCAAAAATTGGCTAAGTGCAACTATCTGAGCGTATTCGCTGTCGTCCAACCATTTCAGTTTTTCAACGAAGGTTTGTCGAAAATAACCAATGTGAGCGGCCGGGCCACCGAAACTAATCCAACCTAGCCAGAAAAAGGTTTTGAAGATAGTGAGCATGCAGTAAAGCTTCCTTTGTCGAGATTGCGCCATGAATATCTAAAGCAGACGCTATTTTCAACCTATCTTGTTCATTGTTCACAATTATTTAATGTAAAAAGCCATTACCGAATGCGTCAGAAACGGGGTTTCTGCTTTATCCGATAATGGCTAGAGGTGCAGGGTCTAAACTTGTATCAAAGTTTAAAGTTGCCGACTAACTTATCCAAATCAGCAGACAGCCTTTGCAGGTGAGTGCTGGATTGATTGAGCTGCTCTGAAATCTCAGTGGTTTCTGAAGTCAGTTGGTTGATCTCTTCTAGGTTACGGTTGATATCCAGTACAACCGTTGATTGTTCTTCGGTTGCTGTTGCCACTTGGATATTCTGAGTGCTGATGTGTTCAATATGGTTACTGATTTGCCCTAGGGATGTGGTGGCATTGTTGGCAAAACCAACGACAAGGTTACTTTGAGTTCGTCCTTTCTCCATTGCTTCAACGGCACGGCGAGATTCAGTTTGTAGCCTATCTATGATGTTTTGGATCTCTTCTGTTGAATGTGCTGATCGGCTTGCCAGAGTACGGACTTCATCGGCAACAACAGCAAATCCGCGCCCCTGTTCTCCAGCACGCGCTGCTTCAATCGCCGCGTTAAGTGCAAGTAAGTTTGTTTGATCTGAGATATTGCGAATGGTATCGAGCGTTGAGCTGATATCGTCAACTTGTTTTGCTAATGACTGGACGATATCAGTCGCTTCATCAAGTTCTCTGGATAACTCGCCGATTTGATCTCTTGCTTGACCCACCACACTTCGTCCGTCACTGGATTGATGTGTTGCTTCGTTTGCCGCTTCCGCTGCTTGTGATGCGTTCGCAGCGATCTCATCAACGGTTTCACCTAATTGATGAATCGCAGTAGCGACTTGCACCGTACGATCACGTTGAGAGGTACAGTTGTTACGTGTGTGATCCGCACGTTCAGAAACGTTCTCCGCCATTTCAGCCAAGTCGCGAGAGTTTTTCGCAACCTGAACCATCGAGGTATGCACTTTTTCAATGAACAGGTTAAAGCTGTTAGCAATGTGAGTTAGCTCATCTCTACCTTCCGCCTCAATACGAGTGTTGAGCGCCATATTCTGCGCAGCATGGTTCATGGTTTCGCGCAGATAGGCCACTCGTCTACGCAGATTAAACACAATTGATGAGGAAATAATGAAAGAGATAAGTAGCCCGACAACACTAATGGCAATCAGCGTATTGCGATCCTTTATGTAAGCTACATGGCTAACGGAGTTCTGTTCTTCAGCTTGGTGCAGCAGGGTGTCCAAAATAACGTTAGCCTCCTTTCTCATTACACCGTAACTTTTGGCGTATTTGTCGCGATAGATTTGCTGCGCTGTAGATAGGTCGCCTTTATCTAAAGCGTTTAACATCGGCTCCAGTTCATCTTTGACCACAGTTTCAAAAGCGTCTGCAAGTTTTTGTACTCGCTGCTGTAGAACGGGGTCTGACTGGGCTTTGACTGCATCATCTAAAGCAGCTCTCATTTCAGGTATATCTTCTGTTTTCGCTTCTTTAACACGAGTTGCAATGCCTTTAGCGTCGCGTAGTGCCGTTTCCTGAAGTAGCATCATGTCGATACCCACTCGCATTCGAGGAATTCTAGATGCTGTCTCTGCCATTGCACGCATTGGCGCTGCGGTGTTGAGGTACATGGACTCGGTTTTATTATCGAGAGAGTCCATGGAACTCAGGCTGTGCACGCCAACAGCTATCAGTGCTAAACAGGGGATGGTGACGGTTATTAGCAACCGGGTTTTTAGGGTGAAGTTATTGATGAGCATAGCTGTAAGTATCCGTATTTGTTGCTGTTATCGCACAGGACTTTATCAACTTGCCAATAATTAAAATGGTTGAATTTCAATCAGATGTGAATGTGCACACAATTTTCTCAAACAACATTTTGAGATTGCGAGTAAGCGGTAAATTTGCACAAAATTAAATGAGTTTAATTAAAATATTGTTGACCCCTATGAACCTAAGTCATGGTTCATAGGGGAACTAATCAACATCAGCTCAGAGTTTGAAGTTACCAACCAGCTTGTCGAGCTGAGAGGAAAGTTGCTGCAAGCTGTTGCTGGATTGATTGAGTTGTATAGCGATGTCCGTTGTTTCGGTCGTTAGGTGGTTAATTTCTTCCACGTTACGGTTGATGTCTTCAACCACTGTTGATTGCTCTTCGGTAGCAGTAGCGACCTGAATGTTCTGTCCGCTGATTTGGTCAATATGACTGTTTATTTGTTCCAGTGCATTAGTGGCGTTGTCCGCGTATTCGACGACCAAATCGCTTTGTTGACGGCCTTGCTGCATTGCTTCAACTGCACGTTTAGACTCGGTTTGTAGTCTGTTAATGACCTTTTGAATTTCTTCTGTTGAGTCAGCAGAACGGCTGGCAAGTGTTCTTACTTCATCAGCCACCACGGCAAACCCTCGTCCTTGATCTCCGGCGCGAGCAGCCTCAATAGCAGCATTGAGAGCCAGTAAGTTGGTTTGGTCTGAAATGTTGCGAATAGTATCGAGGGTTGAGCTGATATCGTTGACCTGTTTGGCAAGGGATTCAACTACCTCGGTGGCTTTCTCAAGTTCATGGGAAAGTGAATCGATTTGTTCTCTTGCCTGAAGGACAACTTTCTGTCCGTCACTGGATTGATGTGTGGCTTCGTTTGCAGCATCGGCAGCTTGTGCCGCGTTAGTCGCAATTTCACTGACTGTAGCGCCAAGTTGATGAATCGCTGTTGCTACTTGAACGGTTCTGTCTCTCTGCGAAGTACAGTTGCTTTGCGTGTGACGAGCACGCTCAGAGACATCACGAGCCATAGCGGCCAGTTGCTGCGAGTTTGCCGCAACCTGATTGATAGCGTTGTGTACTTTTTCCATAAACAGATTAAAGCTGTCACCAATTTCTGTTAGCTCATCTTTCCCGTCCAGTTTTATTCGAGTGTTAAGGGACAGATGTTGCGCAGCGGTTGTGATGGTATCTCTAAGTGTAGAAACTCGATTACGCAGACTAATCACGATGGCGGACGAAATGATAAACGAGATGATAAGACCTGCACTGATGATGATGATCTGAGTTGTTCTGCCTGACATATAATTTGCGTAGCTCAGTTTGTTTTGAGATTCGGCTTGTTCCAGCAAGGTTTCCAAAAGGGTATTGGCATCTTTGCGCATGGTTCCGTAGCTGACAGCGTACTTGTCTTTATAGATCTGTTGAGCCGTTGCCATATCTTCTTTGTCTAGAGCCTGAAGCAGCGGGTTGAGTTCGTTGCTGACCATTTTCTCAAAGTCATTTAATAAGCTTTGTACTTTTGCTTTTAACTCTGGGTTAACTTGCGTTTTGACGGCCAAAGTCAGCGCGTCACGCATTTGTGGAATATCTTCTTCCCGGGTCTCTTTAACTCGGGTTTTAATGCCTTTGGCATCACGCAAGTCTGTTTCCTGAAGCAGCATCATGTCGATGCCCACGCGCATTCTGGGAATACGTGAAGCAGCTTCCGCAACCGCTCGCATTGGTGCAGCCGTATTGAGGTACATTTCTTCAGTTTTACTTGCCATTGCTGACATGGCATTTAGGCTCGCCAAACCAACAAATATCAATGCTAAACAAGGGATTGCTACCGTAATAATCAATCTGCTTTTGAGCGTTAGTTTATCTATTAACATTGGATGAATACCTTCCATTTCTGTTATTGAAACGAACCATCTGAGGATCAGTCTTTTCTGGCTAAAGAGACGGTCAGCAAAACGAAGCCGACAAAAGAGATGCAACTAATAATAAAGTTTATGTAGTAATTAATAGCTTAGGCTAAAACCGAACAAGCGCTATCCACAGCATAAGAAATAAATAACGACACAATTTAGAAAGGAAAGTGCACAGGTAAACTCTCAAGCAATACTGCCTGTATGACTGAATATGGCATAGTCAACTGAATTGAGTTAGGTGAGATGTTGAATCAGCTGTTTTACGGGCATAGGTCTACCCAAGTAGTACCCTTGTGCCTGTTGGCAGCCCATTTCTTGCAGAATTTTTAGTTGGGTTTCAGTCTCAACACCTTCGGCTACAAGGTCGATACCGAAGCTGTTGGTCATCGCAATAATTGCGCTGATGATAGTTCTCGAACGATCATCGTTTTCTACTTCTGCGATGAAACTGCGGTCAATTTTAATCTCATCGACCGTAAGATCTTTTAACATCGCCAGTGAGGTATAGCCAGTGCCGAAATCATCTATAGAAATAGCAATCCCGCTTTTTTGTAGAGATGAGATAACTGCAACACTGCTATTTAGATTGTCTAACGTAGCGGTTTCTGTGATTTCGATACTGACGTATGGCGAGATGACATCATGCTCTTTTATGAAGCGAACCAGCTCTTGCATTTCATTTGCATCATTGAATTCTGCCGCTGAAACGTTGACAGCAATACTGTGGATTTTGTTACCTAGCAAGCCAGTTGTTCTTAACTCCTGAGATACTTTGTTTATCACCAGCTTCGAGATAGCGCCTGTTAAACCATAGCTTTCCGCTAGTGGAATAAACACATCAGGTGCAATAAAGCCTTTGGTTGGGTGATTCCAGCGTACTAACACTTCAACGCCATTTACGATAAGCGTTTTCAAGTCGTATTTCGGTTGATACACCACAGTTAGCCCGTCGTGGTCGATAGCATTTCTTAAGTCCAACATCATTTGTCGGCGCTGCATCGCTTTCTCGGTTAAGGCCTTGTCGTGGTATTGGATCGCGTTTTTCTTCTCTTTTGCCACTGCGAGTGCTTCGGTTGCAGATACCATCAACTCTTTCGCAGTACTGCCATCTTGTGGGTAGATAGCGATGCTGATGCAGCAGGTTGATTCAATTCCGTAGTCTTTTGCAAGACGGTTGTACAAACCTTGGATGTCTTGCATGTGATCATCCATGTCGTATTCATTGGTAATTTTGGCGAAGCTGGCAAACTGATCCGCATGTAAGCGCGAGGCGAACGAGCCGGGCAATAAAGCGTCGTTAAGGACTTGAGCTAAGTCTCGTAGAAAGGCATCGGCTTTTTCAAAGCCAATTGCATCGTTGATTCGTTTGAAATCATCGATATCAAGGTAACCAAGAATGAGCTGCTCATTCGGTTTTAGCTGTCTGATAGTGAGATTAAGGGTTCGGACAAACATCGTCATACTGTGTAAGCCGGTGAGGCTGTCCATGTCGTTGGCTTTTTCCAACGCATTGTTGCCCTTTAACACCATGGCAAGCAGCAAGCCCGCAGTAATGATAACGAACGTTAAGCCTTTGTATGTCTGAGCAACGGCTTGTACTTGAGGGTTAGGAAGTAGGGTTTCTACAGCAAGATCGGAGAAAAGGATCCACAGCGTAGCAAACAAGGCATACAAAACGGCAACCTTTGCAGCTGAAGTGACATTCCTAGTCATATTCCTTCCCTCTAGTTCGTTTACAGACAGCTCGTTTATAGACAGTAACGAAACCTGCCTAGCACACCATGAACGTGTATGTTTTGTCTAGTCAAATAGTTCAATTACTAACTTATTGTCTTTAATGACAAGGTTTGGCTCCGCCGATTTCAATAGTGCCTGTTCCACTTTGCTGCTGTCCAGCTTGTAGACCGGATACTGTGATAGTGCTGTGCCTATCATAGACACTGCTGGTTTAAGCAGCTGCTTAATTTCAGGAGTTAGTAATTGGCTTTCCTCATCGAAGCGATCGAGCCGCAGCGATTTTAAAAATATCTCACCTGTCTCTTTGTCGTATTGCGGGACGGCGCTGAACTCCAGATCAAGTTCGAGTTTCTTCTCTGGCTGGTTCCAGATTTGCACTTTGGCTGTGGTGTTTGCTAGCACAGACACTCGGTCTGCATCGGCGCGCCCTATGTTTACGTCCAAATCGTGAATTGAAACTAAAGCATGCATGATGTTTTCAACACCAACGGATTGTTCAAAACTGACGTTATCATGCAGATATTTGGTCATGTCTTGTTCGGTTACGCTATAACTGGCACAGCCAGCAAAGGTGAGGGCTGCAAACGGAAGGAGAAGAGATTTCAAGGCTTTTTTTATCATGGCTCGGGCTCTTTTACATGCACAGTATGGAAAGCTATAAGGACATCATAACGAATCACTTTGCAGAACAATATGGGCGTTTTCTGATTCTGCATCATATTGTTTTTGCACTCATTAGAGCAAAGTCTCGATCATCGATGGTGTCAAGCTGGCGGGGTAAATAATCCTTACTTCTAAGCTTGTTTGACAAACTTCATCGACAACTGAGCTACATCAAGGGTTATGTGATCAATGCCGCTATAATTCCAAGCTCTGTTTGATGTGAGAGAGTAGCGCAGTTTGGGTTTTACAAAAGATCAGTTTGAATTACTTGCCCCCGGTGGTGATTTAGATTCAATCAAAGCAGCCATAGCAGCGGGTGCTGATGCCGTCTACTGTGGTTTGGACCGATTTAATGCACGTAATCGCGCAACCAACATTACGCTTGATGTGCTCGATGGCGTGGTTGAGCTCGCTCATAAGAACCATTGCAAAATTTTTCTCACACTTAACATTGTGGTGTTAGAGAGTGAAATCCCTTCGCTCATCCGATTGTTAAAGCAACTGTGCGATACCGATGTTGATGGTGTTATCGTTCAGGATCTCGGGCTTGCTTACCTTATCAAACACCATTTCCCTCAGTTGGACATGCACGCATCTACTCAGATGAATACCCACAACGACGGGCAAATTAAACTGCTGAGTAAACTCGGCGCTAGCCGCGTTAATTTATCTCGTGAGTTGAATATCGATGAGATAGCGCATTTGGCTCAATATGGTCGCGCGCACAATGTGTCGATGGAAGTGTTCGTTCACGGCTCTTACTGTATCGGTTTCTCCGGTTTGTGTTATTTCAGCTCGGAACTGAACGGAGCATCAGGAAACCGTGGGCGTTGTAGCCAACCTTGTCGCGATCAGTACCAAACGACTTCAACGGGGAATAATTATCCGCTGAATCTAAAAGACAACTCTGCTTACCAAGATATGGACGCGTTAGCCAAGGCGGGTGTCTATTCACTGAAAGTGGAAGGGCGAATTAAAAAATCCCACTACGTGTACACGGTTGTCGATAACTGGCGGAAGCAAATTGACCATTACTGCCAAACAGATGAAGCGCTAACAGATATGTCTGAGCTTTATACCGTCTTTAACCGCGACTTTACCAATGGTTATCTTAAAGGTGATATCCATCGAGGCATGTACATCGATAATCCGCGCAATTTTGCAGCCAAACACTTTGATATACAGTCCAAGAGTGATGGTGGCTTGCAAGCGAGAAAATTCGTCTATGATCGCAACACGGACATTATTCGCAAAGTGGATGCGATTACTCAGTCGATGCCAGTTACGTTTAACGCTAAACGAAGCCTAAAGGGAAGTGGTGAAAGCATTGATATCCCTTTGCCAAAATTTGAAGCTAGCGTACAACTAAACCGTGCACCGAAACTGTCCGTGTTGATCGACAACCTTGATGATGTATCACTTACTGAAACAAACAGCGATGTTGAGTTTTTCTATCTCATTCCAGATGCGCTGGCTCTTCAATATGACGAAGTGGTGGAAGTGTTTAGTCACTATCCAAGTCTCATTCCGTATTTCCCAGCTATTTTGATTGGTGAGCATTATCAAGCCGCATGCTCTTTACTTGAACACATCCAACCGAAATGCTTAGTCACTAACAATCTAGGTGTGGCTGAAATCGCACAAAGCATGGGATTACCTTGGGTGGCAGGGCCTCAACTTAACATCACTAACTCGCTGTCGTTGCAGTGTGTTGATCAAGAGTTGAAAGGTCATGGTGCGTTTGTCTCCAATGAGCTGAGCGCTAAGCAGATGAAGCGATTAGTCAGACCGGAAGGCTTTAGATTGTTTTACAGCCTCTATCATCCGATTCATTTGATGACCAGCAGACAGTGCCTACTTATTCAAAGCATTGGTTGCAAGAAGCAAAGAATGAACAAAGGCTGCATGAAACGATGTGAGAAAAGCGCATCAATCATCAGCCTAAAAGGGCAATCTCATGTTATTCACAAACAGCGAGGCAATCACAATTGCCTGTTTGGCAATGAGAACTTCCTAAACTTAGATTTGCTGACTGATGTACCGAATGTGTTCACCGACATCATGATTGACCTGCGTGACATCCCCACTCATACCCAGTTGTCCGTGAGCAAATCAGAACTTATTCGCCTGTTTAAACAAGCTTTAACTGGTGAAGAGGGTGCACAGCAAACATTGCGAACCCACATAAGTGGCACAACCAACAGGCAGTATCTCAAAGGTCTGAACTAGAACAAGTTAGCTAGAACGAGTTAGCTAGAACGAGTTAGAAAGCAAAAGGGCAAACTTATTTCAGTTTGCCCTTTGTTTTGCTAATTCAGTGATTGGCTAAGACTTCTCCAACACTCGTATTGACATACTGACTGCGGAAGTACGGTTATCGACTTCTAGCTTCTTATAAATCTGCTCAAGATGTTTGTTTACCGTGCGCGGGCTCATATCGAGTATCTGCGCAATCTCCCAGTTTGTTTTGCCGAAAGAGAGCCAATAGAGAACCTGAGATTCGCGTTTGGTGATGTTAAACACTTCGCGCAGATCATCCTCAGTTCCTGCTTGCTTCGGAACATTGACGCGAATCAGAACATGCGTGTTGCTGTCATTGCCTGCAAAAGTGGCTTCGAGTGGGGAGTCAAACTGGGTAATGGTTAACGGCGCAGCGGTGTCACCGCTGTTAAGCCATTTAGCAATATCTGTTTGGATTTGTGACCACGTGTGAGCAATGTCCTGCGTGCTGTCTGAGCGGCGGCTAATGTCACATAACAGCTCCTGAGCATGGGGTGTTGCCCACTCTAAATCGCCACTTTTGGAGACACAGAATATAAACTGCCCAGCGTAATCCAACGCGGCTTGCGCAGATTTAGCCATGCGTGCGTTGTGGCTGTGAACTCGAATACGGGCAAGCACTTCCGCAGGCACCACGGGTTTCGTGATGTAATCAACACCGCCCGCTTCAAAGCCTTTGATGACGTGCTTAGAGTCATTTAAACCGGTCATAAAAATGATAGGAATGGCTGGCAAGCGTTCCTTCAGTTTTAAACAGGTATCAAACCCGTCCAATACGGGCATGACGGCATCCAGTAAGATGACGTCTGGTTGTATCTTTTCCACTATCGAAAGCGCCTGATGACCGTCCAGAGCAACCAGAACAGTCAGTCCTGCATCATTGAGAGTTGCGTTCAGCATTCCCAATGATTCTGGTGAGTCATCGACCACTAACACTATGATGTTTTTCGCTGAGAAACCGTTCATGAATCTATTAATCCATTAATATGTTCGACGATGTTCGCGAAGCGACAATGGTGCGCTTCTTCTCGCATGGTATTGATAAATTTAGTGCCTTGATGCCCGTTATTTTCTAGCTGGTCGAGCAGGTCACTGAATGCAGACATAAAGCCTATCTCTGCATAACTTTTAAGTTTAGAAAGCTCTTTGCTATTTGGATAAAAATCAGGAGTTTCACGGTGACTTTTTTCTTCCTCTTCCTGATAAATCCAATCAATACCCAATAATTGACTGAGCTTACCAAGCAATAGCGGAAGAGAAACCGGCTTGGTCAGATACCCATTGTGGTAGCTGTGAAGCTGATTATTGGTTTCCAACTCCTGAATATTGGCAGAGAGCATAAGGATAGGTTGATAGTAATGCTTTTGACGCAGTTTTATCGCCAGCTGCCACCCATTCACTTGCGGCATAAAAATATCCAGCATGAAAAGGTCGATGGCTCTGCTTGCCGCGAGTTCTAAGGCAGCTTCCGCAGAGTTGGCTTGCAGGACATTAAAACCGAGTGGGCTTAGGATGTTGCTGATCAGTATGCGTTGGTCATCAATATCATCCACTACCAAAATGGTTTTCTTAGCGCCTTTATAGCCTGTCACATCAAGATTGGTCAGTTCTGGTTCATTGAGATAGTCATTTACCTCGGAAAGCATCATTTTCAGAGTAAAGGTACTGCCTTTGCCTTTTTCACTGATACATTCAATTTCACCACCCATCAAATCTGCCAATGCATTGGAGATAGTGAGACCTAACCCTGTGCCACTAATGTGCTTAGTAGTATCTGACTGAATACGTTCAAATGGGCGGAAAATCAGTTGTTGTTCGTCTTGTGAAATACCAATCCCCGTGTCTTCAACGCTAAAACGTGCCACCTGGTTTCGATATGTGACGGAGAAGTGTACATGCCCAGCTTCGGTGTATTTCACCGCATTATTGAGCATATTGATCAGGATCTGTCTTAGCCTCTGTTTATCGGCGGTGATAAAAATTGGCAGATGGCTGGCAACACTGTACTGGAAGGTAAGATTCTTTTGCTCCGCCTGCATACGAAACATTTCTACCAGTTGTTGCAGTAAAGAATGAAGATTAAAGGCGTCCCGATGCAGCTCTAGTCGTCCTGCTTCTATTTTTGAAATCTCCAACAGACTTTCCAGTAAATCACCAAGATGTTTACCATTTCGCTCCAATGTTTCTGCATATTGGCGCTTTTTCGGACTCAACTCTTTATCGTTACTGAGTAACTGGGCATACCCTAGCAACACATTAAGTGGTGTTCTCAGTTCATGACTTAGCCCCGCTAAATAGCGACTTTTCGCATCGTTAGCGTTTTCTGCTTTTTTCTTTGCCCGTTCAAGTTCGAGCGAGGTTTTTTCGTGCGCGGTAATCTCATCAGAAAGCAAGTTGGTGTGAGCCTGAAGCTCTTTCATTGCAAGGCTGCTGCTGCTTCTAGCTAATACAAATAGCCAGCTAATAATACCGATTGGGATCAGCAACAGAGCGAACGCTTTAAACAGACTGATAGAGAGCGCGTTCATCTTGGTCGGATCTAGGCTTGGCACCTGACTGTATGCCAGAGCCAAAATTGCACCTATGGATAAACTCATTAATCCCATTACCATGACAAATTGGCTGATAGAAGAGGAGAGTTTGTTTATCCAACTCAAAGGCAAATAAGGCTCTAAGGTGTGTTTGACTTGAGCATGGAAGGTCGCTTGCGGACGGCACTTATCATGGCAGCGAACATCAAGTGAGCAACAAAGCGAACAAATATGCCCTTGATAAGCGGGGCACATCGCCATGTCTTCTTCTTCAAAAGTGTGTTGGCAAACCACACACTCGTGCTCTTGATGTCCTTGGTGAACAATGATTTCATCGTTAACTAAGTAGTAGCGACTGCGTGTCGCGAGTGCAATTAATGGCGCTGTGATAAACGGCAATATGAACGATAGGTATGAGGCGAAGGCTTTGATCACATCATTAAACAGACCAAAGTGAGCCGCGAATCCAAACAAGGAGGCAAGGATCATTGAACCTAAGCCAACAGGGTTGATGTCATAGAGCTTAGAGCGTTTAAATTCGATGTGTTTTGGGCTAAGGCCGAGTGGTTTGTTGATGGCTAAATCGGCGACAATAGTACCAATCCAAGAAAGCACCAAAACCGAATAGATTTGCAGCGTTTGTTCGATGAGCTGATAGACACCAAGCTCCATCAAGAGCAGAGCAATCAGTACGTTGAAGATCATCCATACCACTCGACCGGGGTGGTGATGAGTTAAACGTGAGAAGAAATTCGACCAAGCCAGAGAGCCCGCATAGGCATTGGCAACGTTAATTTTCAGCTGGGAAATGATGACAAACAAACCCGCGCAGATAAGGGCAAGTTTGGTATTGTCCGTCATGTAACCAAACACATTCACATACATATGAGCTGGGTCACCAGCCAGATCTGGCGCAATACCGTGGCTGATAGCGAGCCACGCCAAGAAACTGCCTAAGGCAATTTTCAACGCGCCAAACAACATCCAACCGGGCCCACCAATCAGCATCGCTGCCCACCAACGCAGTTTAGTGGAAGGGGTCTGTGCGGGCAGAAAGCGCAGAAAATCGACCTGTTCACCAATTTGCGCCACAACCGAAAGCAGTACTGCCGATGCAGCGCCAAACAACATCCAGTCGAACTCAGGGCTGTGTCCAACTAAACCACCGTAGGAGAGCCATTGGTCAATTTGACTGTCTGGGTGAGTAAAAACGAAGAACAGGGGAATGAGCTGCATCGCAAGCCAAAGCGGCTGCGACCACATCTGAAACCGTCCGATATTGGAAATACCCAAAGCAACCAGAGGAATCACAATCACCGCGCTGATGATGTATCCCCAAAACAGTGGAATACCAAACAACAGTTCTATTGCCATCGACATAATGGCGGCTTCGAGGGCAAAAAAGATAAAGGTGAACGAAGCGTAGATGAGCGACACTATGGTTGAGCCAATATAGCCAAACCCCGCACCTCGACTGAGAAGATCCGCATCAACACCGTATTTGGCGGCGTAGTAACAGATAGGTATGCCACTTAGAACGACCACCAGAGAAACACCGACTATCGCCCAAAGTGAGTTGATAACGCCGTAGTTTAGGGTGATGGTTCCGCCGATGGCTTCAAGCACCAGAAACGAAACAATACCTAAAGCGGTATTGGCTATCCAGCTTGCTGACCATTTCCTTGCGCGTTTTGCAGTAAAACGCAGCGCAAAATCTTCCAGTAATTCGTTGCCGACGAGGGTGTTATAACGCCTGCGCGTTATTGGGACTTTCTGCATCTCATTGTCTCTTCATCCTTAAAGTTCTTACCTGCACTCCTTGCAAGTATCGAATTTTCGCAGTGTATTGCTTAGCTAACCTTACCTTCGAATGAAGTTTTTATCCTCCATTTTAGAGCGAAAGTAATTAGTTTTTTAAGCTATCGGTTTCTTGGGGTATGGCTTTCTTTATATCCTGCACGCGCGAGTATAGCCCGATTTTACTCATTGCTATATGCGTAGTTTAACGTAGTTAAAGTGCGCAATATGCGCATACCCCTAACTCTTTATCTCACTGATACTTTTCCGGAGCTTGTTCCTGATGTCGCGATTTTGAGCCTGCATCTGGGGGCGTAAGTTTGAACCATTTATTAATCAAGGGAAGATGAAAAATGAAACGGAAATTCCTCTCCACGGCAGTACTGGCGGCGTCACTACTCAGTGCACATGCACTAGCAGCAGACACGATTAAAGTCGGTGTGTTGCACTCATTGTCAGGCACTATGGCAATCAGTGAAACCACACTGAAAGATACAATGTTGATGCTGATTGAAGAGCAAAACAAAAAGGGTGGTTTGCTTGGTAAAAAGCTAGAGCCTGTGGTTGTTGACCCAGCGTCTAACTGGCCTCTATTTGCAGAAAAAGCGCGCGAATTGATTTCAAAAGACAAAGTTTCAGCAGTATTCGGTTGCTGGACTTCAGTATCTCGTAAATCTGTACTGCCAGTATTTGAAGAGTTGAACAGCATTCTGTTCTACCCAGTTCAGTATGAAGGTGAAGAGTCTTCGAAAAACGTGTTCTACACAGGCGCTGCGCCAAACCAACAGGCAATTCCAGCAGTTGATTACTTGATGGATCAAGGTGTGAAACGTTGGGTTCTTGCAGGTACGGACTATGTTTACCCACGTACTACCAACAAAATCCTTGAAGCCTATTTGAAAGACAAGGGTGTGGCAGCTTCTGACATCATGATCAACTACACGCCTTTCGGTCACTCAGATTGGCAGTCTATCGTATCTGATATTAAGAAATTTGGCTCAGCGGGTAAGAAAACCGCAGTGGTTTCTACCGTCAATGGCGACGCAAACGTACCTTTCTACAAAGAGTTGGGTAACCAAGGCGTAACAGCAGACCAAATTCCAGTGGTGGCATTCTCTGTGGGTGAAGAAGAACTTTCAGGTATGGATACTGCTCCACTTGTCGGTCACTTAGCAGCGTGGAACTACTTCGAAAGCGTGGATTCACAAGCGAACGAAGAGTTCATCGAAGCGTGGCACAAGTTTACTAAAGACGACAAACGCACCACGAACGACCCAATGGAAGCAACTTACATCGGTTTCAACATGTGGGTGAAAGCGGTTGAAGCGGCAGGCACAACAGATCCAACAGCCGTGCAAAATGCGCTCATTGGTACGTCTGTTCCTAACCTTTCAGGCGGTTACTCAACCATGATGCCTAACCACCACATCACTAAACCTGTTCTGATTGGCGAAATCCAAGATGACGGTCAGTTCCAAACTGTTTGGGAAACGGCTGGTTTGGTTGCGGGTGATGCATGGTCTGATTTCTTACCGGGTTCTAAAGACCTGATTTCAGATTGGCGCGCACCACTTAGCTGCGGTAACTACAACGTTAAAACAGGTAAATGTTCTGGTCAGAACTTCTAATTCGTAACACAGACCTTCCTGCTGTTTTACGACATTAGCCTGACGAACAGGCGTAACGAAATAAGTGGGTGCGAAAGCCCCACTTATCCTCTGCTTGATAAAGCAAGAAATGGATTTTAGAGGCTGGGCAAATTGCCGAGTCAGAAAGGGTTACTCATGGTCTTAATTAAGCGAATGTATTCCTTAGTACGCGATACCAAACGAATAGCTCTGGTGTGGTTGCTTGGGGTGACAGCCTTATGTGTGACTTCTGTGGCGCAAGCCGAGACAAGTGCTTCATTCGATGAAGGCTTACAAGCGATTTCGACACTCAAATTCAATCAAATCGAATCGGGTGTGGATAGCATTCTTCAAAGTGGCGACGAGCGAGCGGCTGACGTATTGAGTCTGCTACTGAATGGCGATTTATATGTTGAGAAATCAAGCTCAACATTGGTGGTCATTAAAGCCAAAGAGGGCAGTGACTTTACCATTCAGCCGCTTCTTTCGACCAATGATAGCGATATGTCGACAGTTAATTCCCGATCGATTAAAAAAATCGGTATCAACAACAGTTTGCGCGGCAAATTAAAATCGGCAATAGCCGCGTTAAGCATCTCTCATCCTAATCCGGACAAGCGTATTGATGCGATTAACCAGTTAATGGGTTCGATGGATGAAGAGAGTTATCAACTCCTCAAAGATCACTTAGCGAAAGAGTCAGATGCCAAAGTGAAAGACTTAGGGTCAACGGCGCTGGCTATCTATGATTTGAAAAACAGCAGCGATGACACTGTCCTTGCTCAAGCGATTGATACCCTCAAACCTAGCTACCAACCAACGGCTCGCAATGCGCTTAATCAGTTTATTAGTGAGAACCCTGAGAGTGCACTCATTGGTGCTGCGCGTATCGCGTTAAGCAGCATTGAACAACGTGAGAAAGTGGCGGACATGACGCAAACCCTGTTTTTCGGTTTAAGTCTTGGTTCTGTATTAGTGCTGGCGGCGATTGGTCTTGCGATTACCTTTGGCGTTATGGGCGTCATCAACATGGCACACGGCGAACTCATCATGTTGGGCGCGTACACCACTTATGTGGTTCAAACCTTAATGCCTGAACACATCGGTTTATCTGTATTTATCTCTATCCCTTTAGCGTTTGTGGTGTCTGCCGTTGCTGGTGTACTGATTGAACGTTGCGTGATTCGCTTTTTGTATGGTCGACCATTAGAAACACTGTTAGCAACATTCGGTATCAGCCTGATCCTGCAACAAGCGGTTCGCACAGTTTTCTCTCCGCTAAACCGATCGGTTTCAACACCGGATTCTATGCAAGGTGTGATTGAGATAAACCCTCTGCTTAGCCTGACATTAAACCGTTTATACATCATTGTTTTCTGTTTGATTGTGTTTGCACTTTTGTACCTGATTTTGAACTACACCCGTTTAGGTATTGAGGTTCGTGCTGTTTCGCAAAACCGCAGTATGGCACGTGCGATGGGTGTTCGCTCTGAATGGGTGGATGCCATGACCTTCGGTTTAGGTTCGGGCATTGCAGGCATTGCGGGCGTTGCGTTAAGTCAGCTAACCAACGTAGGACCGAACTTAGGTCAGGCTTACATTATCGACTCTTTCATGGTGGTGGTATTCGGTGGTGTGGGCAACTTGTGGGGAACGCTGGTCGCGGGCATGTCACTAGGCGTGGCAAACAAAGTTCTTGAACCTTGGGCTGGCGCCGTTCTGGCGAAAATCCTAGTGCTGGTATTCATCATTCTATTTATTCAGAAAAAGCCCCGAGGATTATTCCCTCAGAAAGGGCGTTCTGCGGAGGGATAATCATGGTGTATCAACCGAAGTTATTTGATCGCTCTACCATGACATTTCTATTGGTTTTGGCAGTGGCTCTGTGTGTGATTCCGGTGTTGAACATGCTGGTGGGTTCAGGAAGTGCACTGCATATTTCAACCTATACCGTCACTCTAATGGGCAAGTACCTTACCTATGCATTACTCGCTGTTGCTGTGGATTTGGTGTGGGGTTATTTGGGCATTCTGAGCTTAGGTCATGCGGCATTCTTTGCTTTGGGTGGCTATGCAATGGGTATGTATCTGATGCGTCAGATCGGAGAGCGTGGCATTTATGGTAACCCTGAACTGCCAGACTTTATGGTGTTCCTAAACTGGAAAGAGCTGCCTTGGTTCTGGCACGGTTTCGACCAGTTCTGGTTTGCAGCTTTAATGATCGTTCTCGCACCTGGTTTACTTGCGTTTGTCTTTGGTTGGTTGGCGTTTCGCTCTCGCGTAACAGGTGTATATCTATCAATCATCACTCAAGCGCTGACTTATGCATTAATGCTGGCATTTTTCCGCAACGAAATGGGCTTTGGTGGCAACAACGGTCTAACCGATTTCAAAGATCTATTGGGCTTTGATTTACAGGCTAACTCAACGCGAATCACGCTGTTTATCTTATCGGGTGTCGCACTTGGTCTTGGTTATCTGGCGTGTCGTTTTATTGTGGTGAGCCGTTTAGGGCGCGTAGCAATGGCTGTGCGCGATGCGGAATCTCGTACCCGCTTCACGGGTTACAAAGTGGAATACATCAAGTTAGCGATATTTTGTTTTTCTGCTGTGTTAGCAGGCATTGCCGGTGCTTTGTATGTACCGCAAGTGGGTATCATCAACCCTTCTGAATTTTCTCCTTTGAACTCGATTGAGCTGGTGGTTTGGGTCGCATTGGGTGGTCGTGCAACTCTGTATGGCGCGGTGGTTGGTGCATTAGCGGTCAACTATGCAAAAACCTATTTAACCGCTGCGCTACCAGAGGTATGGCTGTTTAGCCTTGGCGCTATGTTTGTGTTAGTGACGCTGTTCCTGCCAAAAGGTGTGGTTGGGCTTATCAAAACCAAGGAGGCAAACGCATGAGCTTGAGAGATTTTGCAAGGTCAATGACTGACCGTGAACATGTTTACGATTTCCTTGTGCCGAAAGTAAATCCGATGCTGACCGTTGGTCATGGCTGCTTGCTTTACCTTGAAGGATTGACCGTCAGTTTTGATGGTTTCAAAGCGATAAACGATCTCAATTTGTACATCAATGAAGGGGAGCTGCGCTGCATTATCGGCCCTAATGGCGCGGGCAAAACCACCATGATGGACATTATTACTGGCAAAACTCGCCCAGACAGTGGCAGTGCGTGGTTTGGACAGAATATTGATCTGCTTGAACTGAGCGAACCGGAAATCGCCCAAGCGGGAATCGGTCGTAAATTCCAAAAACCAACGGTATTTGAAAACCAAACCGTGTTTAACAACCTTGAATTGGCGATGGCTGGAGCGAAAACCGTTCGTTCCACCTTGTTTGCCAAACTGAGTTCTTCAGACATTGATTACATCGATTATGTGCTGAAACAAATTGGTTTAGAGCCTCAACGCTTTTTACTCGCTGGTGCTCTGTCTCACGGACAAAAACAGTGGTTAGAGATTGGCATGCTGCTGATGCAAAACCCGAAACTGTTGCTGGTGGATGAGCCTGTGGCGGGAATGACGCATCAGGAAATGGACAGAACCGGTGAGCTACTCACCAGTCTTGCTGGCGAACGCACCATTGTGTTGGTTGAACACGACATGGATTTTGTTCGCTCGATTGCCAAAAACGTTACGGTTCTTCATCAAGGCTCTGTACTTGCCGAAGGCACCATGGATCAGGTGCAAAGCAACCCCAAAGTGGTTGAAGTCTATTTGGGAGAAGAAGCATGTTAACGGTGAAAGGATTAAACCAGTTTTACGGACAAAGCCATACGCTGTGGGACTTAGACCTTAATGTTGAAGAGGGTAAATGCACCTGCCTGATGGGACGCAACGGAGTGGGCAAAACCACGTTATTACAATGTGTGATGGGGTTGCTCGCGACACAAAGTGGTCAAATTGAATATCTTGGGCAGGACATTGCTGGATTATCAGCGGAAAAACGTGCGCCTTTGGGTATCGGTTATGTCCCTCAAGGTCGCCAAATATTCCCTTTGCTCACGGTGGAGGAAAACCTGCGTATCGGTTTACCTGTGCGTGGCGATAAGAGCAAAAATGTACCGGATTTTATTTATGAGCTTTTCCCTGTGCTCAAAGAGATGCTGCATCGTCGTGGCGGCGACCTTTCAGGTGGTCAGCAGCAGCAACTTGCGATTGGTCGCGCACTGGTCATTAACCCAAAATTGCTGATTCTGGATGAGCCGACTGAGGGTATACAACCTAACGTAGTGGCTGAGATTGGCGATATCATCCGCCGTCTAAATCAGGAAATTGGTCTGACAGTATTGCTAGTCGAACAGAAGCTGCCTTTTGCCAGAAAAGTGGCTGACCGATTCTGCATTCTTGATCGTGGGCGCCAAGTGGCGGCAGGTGAGATGACAGAACTCAATGATGCACTGGTCAAAGAATATCTAACGGTGTAGCACTATGAATCTTATGTCTAAGTTCGATCTCATTAGTCAAACCGAGCGCCACTGGCCAGCGTTTCTCTCGCTGGGTTTTGATTTTGATGGCGAGAAGACTCGAATGCACCAAATGGCGTTTCAAGGGCCACTGCGTGTACAGCGTCCATTCTACCCAGAGCAGGAGGTTTGCCATGTTTATTTGCTGCATCCGCCGGGTGGGTTGGTTTCTGGCGATGACTTAAGCATTCAGGTGGAATGTGCGCAAGACAGCCACGCGCTGATCACCACACCTTCTGCGGGAAAAATCTATCGAGCTGACAGCCAAGGCGGCGCACAGCGTCAGCAGGTTCATATTGATGTGCACAGTGCTCGTTGTGAATGGATGCCTATGGAAACCATCGTGTTTGACGGTGCGCACGGCAAACTTTCTACACGAGTGAACTTGTATGGCGAGGCGAAATTCGTCGGCATTGACGTGTTCTGTTTAGGTCGGCCGAAAAGTCATCTGCCATTTGTTAGCGGCAGTGTTGAACAGCGTTTGGCGGTCTATTTGGAAGATAAGCCGATTCTGCTTGAGCGCCAATTTCTGTCTGCGGACGATCCGCTTCTCACCGCAATGAGTGGTTTCAACCATCATCTGGTTTCTGGAACTTTGGTGGTGTTTGGTATTGATGATGCAGATTCTGCGGTTACTGCATTAAGACATTCCCTAGATTCAAAACAAACCACACTGAGCGTTACCCATCGCCTAGGGGTAATAGTGGTTCGCTATTTGGGCGATTGCAGTGAACAGGCACAACAACAATTACGTGGATGTTGGCAACTTCTGCGACCGCTATTGATGGGCATCGATCCATGTCCACCAAGGATTTGGAACACCTGATTTAAACCATTTTTCAGAGGGACGATATGGAATTATCACCAAGAGACAAGGATAAACTGCTGCTGTTTACTGCGGCGTTATTGGCTGAGCGCCGATTGGCTAAAGGTATCAAGCTCAACTATCCAGAAGCCAGTGCTTATATCTCCGCAGCCATTATGGAAGGAGCGCGAGAAGGTAAAACTGTGGCTCAGTTAATGAGTGAAGGACGTACTTTATTAAGCAAAAGCGAAGTTATGGATGGCATTGCAGAGCTTTTAGAAGAAGTGCAGGTTGAAGCCACCTTTCCTGACGGGACTAAACTGGTCACCGTTCATAACCCGATTCAGTAGGAGGCGTTATGAAGCCTGGAGAATACCAACTGCAATCTGCACCCATTGAACTCAACGCGGGGCGTAAAACCTTGAGTATTTCAGTGGTGAATCACGGTGATCGACCTGTGCAGGTAGGCAGCCATTATCATTTTTTTGAAACCAACCCAGCACTCGATTTTGAGCGTGAGAAAACCAAAGGAATGCGTTTGAACATTGCTGCGGGAACGGCTGTTCGTTTTGAACCGGGACAAACTCGCAACGTAGAACTGGTTGAGTTAGATGGCGCGAGAGAAGTGTACGGTTTCCGCGCAGAAGTGATGGGTAAGGTCTGATTTCAAGGAATAGGAAATAAAAATGGCAGAGATATCTAGGGCTGCGTATGCCGATATGTACGGGCCAACAACCGGTGACAAAGTTCGTTTAGCGGACACTGAGCTGTGGATTCAGGTTGAAAAAGATTTTACGACTTATGGCGACGAAGTGAAATTCGGCGGCGGTAAGGTGATTCGCGATGGCATGGGACAAGGTCAGAAATGCCGCGACGAAGTGGTGGACTGCGTGATCACTAATGCTCTGATCCTTGATCACTGGGGCATTGTTAAAGCCGATATCGGCATTAAAGATGGCAAGATCCACGCAATCGGCAAAGCGGGTAACTCAGATATTCAGCCGAACGTGACTATTCATATCGGTGCCAGCACAGAAGTGATTGCTGGCGAAGGTCATATTGTGACAGCAGGTGCGATTGACGCGCACATTCACTTTATCTGTCCGCAGCAAATCGAAGAAGCGCTGATGTCAGGCACAACGACTATGTTGGGCGGTGGGACAGGTCCTGCAACGGGGACTAACGCCACTACCTGTACACCGGGCGCTTGGAACCTCGCTCAGATGCTGCGCAGTACAGACTTAATGCCGATGAACTTTGGCTTCCTTGGTAAAGGTAACGCCAGTTTGCCGCAAGCGTTAGAAGAACAACTTGAAGCGGGTGCGTGTGGCTTAAAACTGCATGAAGACTGGGGAACGACACCGGCTTCGATTGATAACTGCTTGGCAGTGGCTGAAAAGTACGACGTTCAGGTCGCTATTCATACCGACACATTAAATGAATCGGGCTTTGTGGAAGATACCCTTGCGGCATTCAAAGGTCGTACGATTCACACCTACCATACGGAAGGTGCTGGTGGTGGTCATGCTCCGGATATTATCGTCGCTTGTGGTCAGCCGAATGTGCTTCCATCTTCGACCAACCCGACTCGTCCTTACACAGTAAACACAGTGGATGAACACCTCGACATGTTGATGGTGTGCCACCACCTTGATCCCAATATTCCTGAAGATGTGGCGTTTGCTGATTCTCGTATCCGTAAAGAGACTATTGCGGCAGAAGATATTCTGCATGACTTAGGCGCTTTTTCGATGATTGCTTCTGACTCACAGGCAATGGGGCGAGTGGGTGAGGTGATTTGTCGTACTTGGCAAACCGCTCACAAGATGAAAGTGCAGCGCGGCTTACTGCCAGAAGATGAAGAGCGTCAGGCGGATAACTTCCGCGCCAAGCGTTACATCGCCAAATACACCATTAACCCAGCTATCGCGCATGGCATCTCTCATGTTGTGGGTTCGCTTGAAGTGGGTAAGTTGGCGGATATCGTACTTTGGAAACCGGCTTTCTTTGGCGTTAAACCAGCGTTAATCATTAAAGGCGGTTTTATTGCTGCTGCACCAATGGGAGATGCGAACGCATCCATTCCAACACCTCAACCTGTGCATTATCGCTATATGTTCGGCGGATTTGGCACTGCGGGCGCTGCAACGTCAGTAACTTTCACCAGCAAAGCGGCAATGGAGAACGGCTTGCAGCAAACGCTAGGACTGAAACGTGAGTTAGCTGCGTGTTTTAACAGTCGTAACGTAACCAAGAACGACATGATTCATAACGACTACATGCCGGTGATCAGTGTCGATCCGCAAACCTATGAAGTGAAAGCGGATGGACAGCTGTTAACTTGCGACCCAGCAACGGAACTGCCTCTGGCACAGCGTTATTCGTTGTTCTGAGAAACCGAACTAAGGAGAGTTGTATGTTGAAAGTTGTAGGACGTTCCGACCATTTCCATGGAGCAGTGTTGGATAAGGTGATTTTGCCATTTGCACTGCGTCAGAAAGGTCGATTCAGAACAATGAGTCAATCTGGTTTGGATGTAGGTGTGTTTTTACCGCGTGGAGATGTGCTTAAACACGGTGACTATCTGCACACCGAGTGTGGACAAGTATTGATTGTGGTTGCGGAAAAAGAAGCCGTTGTGACAGCGAAAACCGATGATTGGGAAACCTTTGCTAAGGCGTGTTACCACATGGGTAACCGTCATGTGCCTATGGCGATAGGTCAGTGTTGGCTGCGATTCCAACCCGACCATGTACTGCAAGAAATGGTAGAAATGATGGGGCTGGTCTGTGAAGCCCAATTGGCAGAATTCACGCCAGAAAATGGCGCTTATCATGGCAGTGGTAAAGGTCATCATCACGGGCATGAGCATGACCATTCACATGACCAATATTCACATGATCATCAGTCGCACGATCACGACCACGGTCATTCTCATGGACATAGCGATTCACATGGACACAGCCATTCTCATGGTCATTCCCATAATCATTTGCACACTGAATCGCACAACAAAAGCCATGGGGAGCACCATCACTAATGCAGATTTCAGCGTTGTTATCTTTGCTGCATTTAAGTAGCCCGAGTCTGCCAATAGGTGCGTTTGCCTATAGCCAAGGCTTGGAAGGTGCGGTGGAACTGCAATGGGTGAAGGATGAAGCGAGCTTAAAGGCATGGCTGTCGCCGCTGTTGAGAAGCGGGCAGGCAAATTTGGAACTACCGCTATTAAAGCGCTTTTATCAGGCATGGCAACTCAACGATGTAAACCAAATCGAATATTGGCAGCAGGTGTTACTGGCTAACCGTGAAACCGCAGAGCTGGTGATGGAGGAGCAGAAACTTGGGCAAACTCTTCATCGGTTATTGGCCAGTTTAAACGTTGAGCTAGACAGTAAAGCGCGCAGCATGAGTTACCTGCCTCTATACGCCAAAGCTTGTGTGCACTTTAACGTGCCACTCGAAGTCGCAGCGACGGGGTGGCTCTGGTCTTGGCTAGAAAATCAGGTCACGGTGGCGTGCAAAACCGTTCCGCTAGGACAGACCTCTGCGCAGAAAGTATTAATCGAAATGATGCCCGTAATTGAACAGGCGATCGAAACAGGTTTATCCGTCAGTGACGACAACATCGGACTGACATTACCCAATTTTGCCATGGTGAGTGCATGGCATGAGACTCAATATTCAAGATTATTTAGGAGTTAAATATGAGCACACAATGTTTACGAGTAGGCGTCGGTGGCCCGGTAGGCTCCGGTAAAACAGCGTTGTTACGTCAGTTATGTTCGGCAATGCGTGAACACTACAATCTTGCGGTGGTAACGAATGATATTTACACCAAGGAAGATGCTGAATTTCTGATGCGTCATGAGGCGCTGGATATTGACCGCATTATGGGGGTTGAAACCGGTGGTTGTCCCCATACTGCAATTCGCGAAGATGCTTCTATGAATCTCGCTGCTATCGATGAGTTGCAACATCGCCATCCGGGCTTGGAGTTGGTATTGGTAGAAAGTGGCGGTGACAACTTGAGCGCGACCTTCAGCCCAGAACTCTCTGATTTGACGCTGTACGTGATTGACGTTTGTGCGGGCGACAAAATTCCACGTAAAGGTGGGCCGGGCATCACTAAATCAGATCTTCTGATTATCAACAAAACCGATCTCGCGCCGATGGTTAACGCATCACTTGAAGTAATGGACCGAGATGCGAAGAAAATGCGCGGAGATAAACCGTTTGTTTTTACTAACTTAATTCGTGGTGACGGTTTGAAAACAGTCATCGATTTTATCGTTCAGCAAGGCATGTTAGCCGAGCGTGACGTGAATGTCGTCGTAACTGAACAGATCTAATAGAGCCGTATTAACGGGCTGTTGTAAGAAAAGGAAATTTTAAATGAAACTATCTCTTAGCAAAATCATCTCTGCCGCCGCTCCGCTGGCTGCAAGTTCACCAAGCTTTGCTCACACTGGGCACGCAATGCACGCGAGTTTCTCTGAAGGATTTTTGCACCCGTTAACGGGCATTGATCATCTTGCTGCGCTGGTCTTGATTGGTTTTTTTGCGGCAAGCTATAGCTACAAAAAATCGGCGCAAATTATTGCTTGTTTTGCTGCCGCGTTAATGGCCGGATTCTTTGTTGGCGTTGAATGGTCGAATGCATCAATGGTGGAATCGCTGGTTGCTGGCTCTTTGATTGCGTTGCCTGTTGCTTTGTATTCCTACCGTAAAACAGGGGCAATTAAGTGGCTTTCTATGATCAGTATTGCAGCGTTCAGCGCTTGTCATGGCTTAGTACAAGGCGCAGAAGCGATTGGCGCAGTGAGCGAATTTTGCCTTGGTTCACTGGCGGCAAGCGTAATGGTGATGGTTGGCGTTAATGTAATGGTTAAAGCTATCCGCAATGCTGTTGCTCAGCTCAATACTGCAAAGCAGCAGTAAGTAAAGAATAACCGTAAATAAAAACAACAATGTAAGTTGGTGCACTTTTAAGTGCTAATACCGTAGTTGAAAGGGAGCTTTAGGCTCCCTTTGTTTTTCTTCGTTTTTACGCTTCCTTTGTTTATATCCACCGTAATAAATAGTGAGCATGTGGCACGAAATTGCTGATGTTCTCTAGATAAACCCGCTTAACTATTGCCTGTCGTACCGATTCTCAAATTGATAAACCACCCGACTTAAATAAAAACCAAAAGTGTGACCCTTCACCTTGAGGGTATGACGAATTAGACGGTCAAAAATTAAAGGTGGCGAAATTTCAAAGGTGGCTCTTTTTTGAAAGCGCCATGATAGACCCAACAAATAACAACGCTGCCAAACAGTGTTATCGATAAACCAATAACAAGCATAACAATCAATTTGGAGGATATTATGTCCCGACTCTACAACCCGATTACTAAAGCGCTGCTCGCTTCTGCTATGTTGCTACCATTCGGTGCACACGCTGCAACCGTGCTAAAAATGGCATACGCAGACAACAGTCAGCCTGTAAAAGATGCACTTCAGTACATCGGTGAAGCAGTGGCTAAAAAAACTAATGGTGAAGTAACGATTCAATACTTCCCTGATAGTCAACTAGGTGGCGAACGCGAGTTGGTTGAAATGACTCAAGTTGGCGCAATCGATATGACTAAAGTCTCTTCTGGTCTACTTGAGAGCTTCTCTCCACTTTACGGTGTTTTCTCACTACCTTACCTTTTCGAAAACCAAGACAGCTTCTACCGCGTGATGGATAACAAAGACATCATGAAAACGGTATACCAATCAACAGAAGCTCAAGGTTTTGCTGGTGTGGGTTGGTACGATTCAGGTGCGCGTAGCTTCTACATGAGCAAAGGCCCTGTGAAAACTCTTGCTGACCTTAAAGGTAAGAAAATCCGTGTAATGCAGAGCGAAACGTCGATTGAAACTATGAAGCTTTTAGGTGCTTCTCCAATCGCAATGAGCCAAGCAGAAGTGTATACCTCACTTCAACAAGGCATTCTTGATGGTGCAGAAAACAATGAATTCGCTATCACTATCGCGCGTCACGGTGAAGTCGCGAAATTCTACAGCTACGACATGCACACTCGCATTCCAGACGTAGTGATCATGAGTAACGTAACTAAGAGCAAGCTAACACCAGATCAACTAACCGCACTTCAAGAAGCAATCGATGAGTCAATCGAACTTGAGAAGAAACTATGGAAAGAAGAGATGGTTAAGACTCAAGAGCTAGCGAAGAAAGAGTTCGGTGTTGAGTTCTTTGATATCGACCAAGCACCGTTCAAAGCTGCAGTTCAACCAATTTATGAAAAGCTGAAAGGCAAACCTCAAGTGTACGCACTGTATGAGCAAATCAATAAAGTTGAACAAGCAAAATAGTAGTAACAAAGGATAGAAGCCCTCGGGCTTCTATCTCGATTGATTGGTCGAGGTTCCCATGAAAATTATAAGAAAGTGGCTTGATAGAACCATTGAAGTGTTTGCCTGCGCGGTAACGACGATGATGGTATTGGTGGCTTGCTGGCAGGTAATTAGCCGCTATGTTTTTAACGACCCGAGTACCTTCTCTGAAGAGCTACTTCGATTTTCGTTAGTATGGTTGTCTGTGATTGGCTTGGCTTATGTAGCCGGTAAATCAGAACACATCGCCCTCACACTGTTCTTAGATAAGTTTCCTAAAAACTTAGTGAAATACTGGAATATGTTAATCCAGGTCGTATTCATCCTTTTTGCCATCTACATCATGATCATTGGTGGCTGGAAGGTTTCAAGCAACGCCATGATGCAAGTTTCCCCAGTTCTACAACTGTCCATGGGCAAGGTTTACTACGCACTGCCTCTGTCAGGCGTGCTCATTATTGTCTACAGCGTAATGAACATCGTTGATCTGTTTAAAGCGCAACCGGTTAAAGCCAGTGACAACGAGAAAGGTTCTTTAGTAGGAGATAAACAGTATGACTGATCCAATTACTGCTGCCAGTATCATGATCGGGGTGTTCGTACTTTTACTGGTGTTAGGTACCCCAATTGGTTTGTGTATCGTTATCGCATCAGGCGCAACAGTCATGTTGGTGCTGCCATTTGACATTGCGATGTTCACAACCGCTCAGAAAATGTTTTCAAGTTTAGATAGCTTTGCACTGCTTGCTGTACCGTTTTTCGTTCTCTCAGGTGTGATAATGAATAATGGTGGCATAGCGACCCGTTTGGTGAACTTCGCCAAGCTGTTTACTGGACGAATTCCAGGCTCACTTTCTTACACTAACATCGCGGGCAATATGCTTTTCGGCGCGGTTTCGGGTTCTGCGATAGCAGCGTCGACCTCTATCGGCGGCGTGATGATCCCAATGAGTGCGAAAGAAGGTTACAACCGCAGTTTCGCTTCCGCGGTAAACATTGCATCGGCACCGACGGGTATGTTGATTCCACCAACGACGGCATTCATTCTTTATGCGCTGGCGAGTGGCGGTACATCCATTGCGGCACTGTTTGCTGGTGGTTTGGTCGCGGGTAGCTTGTGGGGCGTAGGCTGTATGGTTATTACCTACATCGTCGCTAAGCGTAACAACTACACCAACTTCTTTACGCTGCAAAAAGGCATGGCGTTAAAAGTGACTCGCGAAGCTCTGCCAAGTTTGCTACTGGTAGTGATTATCGTGGGCGGTATCGTTAAAGGTATTTTCACGGCGATTGAAGCATCAGCCATTGCGGTTGTGTACACCGCGTACTTGACGCTTATTCTCTACAAAACAATCTCAGTACGTGACATGCCAAAAATCATCATTCAGACATTTGTTATGACTGGTGTGATTATGTTCCTACTGGCAACGTCATCAGCTATGTCATTTGCGATGTCGATGACAGGTATTCCAGCGGCACTGAGCAAGTTGATTCTTGGTATATCTGATAGCCCTGCCGTCATTATGTTAGTTATCACGCTGTTTATCTTGATTGTTGGTGCCTTCATGGATATCGGCCCTGCAATTCTGATTTTTACTCCAATTCTTCTACCTATCGTTCAGAAAATTGGTGTGGACCCAGTACACTTCGGCATCTTAATCGTATTCAACTTAGCGATTGGTACGATAACTCCACCTGTAGGCAGTGGTCTTTACGTGGGGGCGAGTGTAGGGCAAGTGAAGGTGGAAGATGTGATTAAACCGCTGATTCCGTTCTATATCGCTATTATTTTTGTATTGTTATTAATTACTTATATCCCAGAACTGACTTTATTTTTACCAAGACTACTTGGTGTTATGTAATCGAATTTAAGGACTCTTATTATTATGAAAATCTTTCCTGTAAAACATAGCGCTTTGCTTCGTCGCGTAGAACGCACACACCCACGCAACGTTGTGGTCGATAAAATTGAAAGCCTAATCAATAACCTCATCAACATTCACGATGAAACCGGTGAGTTCCTTCTTCACCTTGATGATGGTCGTACTATCGATACTAAAGGCTGGGCTGGCTGGGAATGGACGCACGGTATTGGCCTTTACGGTATGTACAAGTACTACCAACAAACCAATGATCAGAGTGTAGTTAACATCATTGATGAGTGGTTTGAAGACCGTTTCTCTGAAGAGCAAGCAACTAAAAACGTGAACACGGTATGTCCGTTTTTAACGTTGGCTTACCGCTATGAAGAAACTAAAGACCAATCTCTAGTTCCTTACTTAGAAACATGGGCTGATTACGTAATGTACCAAATGCCAAAAACTAAGAGCGGCGGTATTCAGCACATTGTTTATAACAGCGAAAACCACGAGCAAATGTGGGATGACACACTGATGATGAGTGTGATGCCGCTAACTAAGATTGGTTTGTTGTTGAACCGCCCTGAATACATTGAAGAAGCGAAATACCAGTTCCTAACGCACATTCAATACTTAACAGATCGCGAAACAGGTGCATGGTTCCATGGTTGGACATTCGATGGTAACCACAACTTTGCGAACGCTCGTTGGGCTCGCGGTAACAGCTGGGTAACGATTGTTATTCCTGATTTCCTTGAGCTTTTAGATCTACCAGAGCACGATGCATTCCGTCGTCACTTGGTTCACATCCTAGAGCGTCAAATTGAGGTCCTTGCGAAATACCAACAAGCTAACGGCTTGTGGTGCACACTGTTGGATGATGAATCTTCATATGTTGAAGCATCCGCAACCGCTGGTTTCGCATACGGCATTTTGAAAGCGGTACGTAAGCGCTATATCGATCCAAAATACGCAGAAATGGCTTACAAAGCAGTGGATGCGTTAATCACTGATTACATCAATGAATCCGGCGAGCTAGTGAATGTTTCGTTCGGTACTGCGATGGGGCAGGACTTGGATTACTACCGTACAATTCCATTGACATCAATGCCTTATGGTCAGTCTATGGCAATTCTATGTTTGTCTGAATACCTACGTACCTATTTATAATTTAGGTATTAATTCCCCCCGTTTAATTTGGTAGTGAAAGTTTGCCCCATTGTTCTAATGGGGCTTTTTTAATGTGTGACTTATCCCACACTTGTGTCGGGGTGATTGCACCGAAATCACACATTTTATATCTGTCCATTGCACTACTATGGGTGTGATCGCAATATGAACTTGGTGTTCAGTGGAGGTAAAACGATGTTTCAACTTAGTGGCGAAGAGTTTTTCAAACACTCTGATTCTGCAGTCTGTACTGAGACCCGCGCACCTCAACCTGATTTTCCTGAACACTCCCATGATTTTCACGAATTGATCATTGTGACTAAGGGAGCAGGGCAGCATATCCTGAATGATACGCCGACCAACTTGGCGCAAAACTACATTTGCTACATCACACCTAGCGATCGTCATATGTATGAGCAGGTAGAGAACCTGCATCTAACCAATATTCTTTTTAAGAAAAATCGTCTCTCATACAGTCCGATTTTGAAGAACTTCTTGCCGAACGAAACTTCCGATTCGAAGAGCTGGTTTATCACTAACCAGACCATGTCCAAAGTTGAGCAAATATTGCAGCAATTGGATCACGAGTCTCGCTCGAATTCGGTGGAATCGCGTCTGATGATGGAAGTGTTGTTTCAACATCTAGTGGTTGAAATTTCCCGTGGGCGTTTGACGTCGCAATCCAATGATGTGAACGACAATATCATTCTTAAAGTTATTGACTGGTTGCAAAGAAACTACAGCGAAGATGTCTGTATCAACGAGATTTCGGACAAATTTAAGATCTCTTCTCGTTCATTGAGCCGAAAAATAAAGCAAGTGACCAATCTGTCCTTTAACAACTATGTGCACCGTGTGCGCATTAATAATGCGATGGATTTGCTCCAAAGCACGGACAAGTCGATCACTGACATTGCGTTTGAAGTAGGCTACAAAGACAGTAACTATTTCAGCACTAAATTCAAACGATTTACCAAAAAGACACCATCGCAGTACCGCTAAATCTGATTACCTTTGTTGCCCATTACATATGAATGAAAAGTTTTAAATATAAAATAACTGATCAAAAGCATTGTAATGGCGGAGTTAAGTTGAGATAACTTAACCAGTCTATACATCGGATGTAAGGTCTATCTTCGTGAACCCATTTGTCTTTACTTTCAGCATTATCATCAGTGGTTTTGTGCTGGGATTGTTTTTTCAACGCTATCTTAAACAGCGCTCCTCTCTTGTCAGTTTGGTATTAACCAAAATAGCGCTGATGGCGTTGATTCCATTTAGTGTATTTGTCTCTTTATGGCAGCTCAGCAACATTCGCACTGAGTTGCTATACCTACCTTTGATTGGTGCTGCCGTTATTGGTGCGGGTACATTGGTGGGGATTCTTGTTGCAAGAAAGAATAACTTAACACCGGTACAAACTGGTGCGCTTGTGCCTGTTACTGCGCTGTATAACATTGGCGCTCTGGGTAACCTTGTTCTCTTTATTACCTTCGGTGAAAACGGTGTCGCTATGATGGCGCTGTTTAAACTGTTCGAAGAGTTGACCTATTTCGGTTTAGTGTTCCCATACGCAAAATCCAAATCGCAAGATGAAGCCCTTAAATCTACGCAGAATAAACAGGTGTGGAAAGATCCTATCTTCCTTATTGCAATGTCTGCGATTTCGTTAGGTTTATTGCTCAATGTTTCAGGCGTTCCTCGACCAGAATTTCTTTTATCTGTAAGTCATTGGACGATCCCTGTAGGTACATTTTTGCTGATTGCCTCAGTGGGTTTAACTTTCAATTTGAAAGGCGGTAAGCGTTGGCAAAAAGTGGCATTGACTGCGACGATTGCCCGCTCAGCGGTTGCGGTGGTTTTAGTTTCAATTTTACTTTCACTGTTCAACCTATGGGGAATTGAAGACCATTTGGTTGCGAAAGTGTGTTTGATTTTGGCAGTGATGCCCACAGCATTTATGGGCACCTTACCCGCAGTACTTTATGATTTGGACAAAGAAGTAGCAAACACCAGTTGGATCACCAGTTACTTTATATCCATGATACTGACGCCAATCATGCTCGTTTTTCTAAGCACGATTTAGTTTTCTAGGTTTTTCAAAGAACATAAAGTTTTCCAAAGTACCTTTATGTTTTTCAAAGAACTAAAAACTTTTCCAGAGCACGCTATTACGCGTGCTCTGCGTTTTCTAATGCTAAGTCACTGCCACAAAGTTTGGGGTTAATGTCATTCAAAATGAGCAGCACACAAGAGACTACTACGGCAGCAAGTAATGTGGCACTCACCAGACCAAAGGCAATGCTGGCAATCAGCGGTATTAAGAATTGCGCCTGAGTACTGGTTTCCGTCAGCAAAGGCAATAAGCCAGCAAAGGTAGTGAGTGAGGTGATCACAATGGCTCTGAATCGGTCATGGATGGCTAGCTTACATGCTTGGCGTAGCTCCTGACCTTCTGCCACTTTGTCTTTCACGAAGGTGACCAACAATATATTGTCGTTGACCACAATCCCCGCGAGAGTGGCAAAACCAACCAGACTTGGGATAGTGAGATCAATGCCTAAACCTAAGTGTCCCCATACGACGCCAATCCAAGCCATTGGAATGGCAAGCAGCACTGCAAACGGCTGAACAAAGCTTTTAAACAGAAAGACCAAGATCAAATAGACGCCAATAATGCCGAGAGCAAAATAGGTGAGTAGCGATGAGCCTGTGTCTGCACTCTCTTTATCTTGTCCTTGAGAAGCGAAACTGACTTCTGGGTATTTCTGCGCCATTTTAGGCACAAAGTCTTTATAAAACTGCAGCATGATTTCGCGTGCGTTGGCGACTTGGGTGTTGATATTGCCTTGAACTGTAGCCGTCGGAATACCATTGACCAAGTTAAGCCGCGAGAAGGCCTTAGTCTGAGTTAAATCAGCGACAGCCATCAATGGGATCAGCTTGCCATTATTGGCGGTAATAAGCAGATCATTCAGTTCTTCTATGGTTGCTTGATGAAGAAAATCACTTTGACGAACCCGTATATCAACGATTTCTCCGTCTTGGAACACAGTAAGGTCATTGTTGCCTTTCACGGCATTTCTCAGCGTTTGAGCTACTTGTGCGGCTGTCACACCTAGCACGCCCGCTTGATCTTTGAGCGCGACTTGGATGTCATCTCGTCCATATCGCAAATCGGAAGAAAGATTGAATACACCGTCGAACTGTTTGAGCCATTTCATCAAAGCTAAATTCACGGCATAGAGTTCTTGTGGGTCGTTTCCCTGAACTCGGATATCAATTCCAATACCCGCAACGCCCCGTTCTTTGTCTGTAAACTTGAGTGCGATGACATCTGCGGTTGGGCCAACTTTGCTTTTCCAACTTTGAATAAGGTCTTTGATGCTTTCTTGACGAAACTGAGCGGGAAGCAAGTCCGCACTTACCGTAGCCATATGCGGACCAGAATCAAAGGCATCAATATTGGTGTTATACATAACCGTAATACTGTTGACCAATGGCTCACCAAACTTCTCTTGATACTCTGTATCCATCTCTTTTAGGGCGTTTTCAACTTTGCTGACGACACTTTCTGTTTGTGATAACAAGCTACCTTGGTCAAGCAATATTCTTGCTTGAAGCGTATCACTTTCAAGGGTTGGCATGGCTTTGAACTTGAGCAGACCGGCAGGGAAGGTGGCGGTGGTCGCTGCGACGATAAACAGCAAAATACCAATACTCAAATAAGGTGCGCGCATTGCGATCACGGAAAGGGGAACAAAGCCTTTGTCGCGAACGAACTCAAACCCAGCGGTTATTTTATTGCGAATGGCATTGCTGTTAGAGATATCAGGATGATGAGCCAGATGAGAAGGCAGAATAAACATCGCTTCGAATAGGCTCACTATAAGCGTCATCATCAGAACAATCGGGATATAACGGAGTATGTCACCGAGGTTACCAGTTAAAAACATCAATGGACCGACTACCATGATTGTGGTTGCGAAAGAGGCAATCACACCCGGCAGCACTTGTTTGGTACCTTCTATTGCAGCTTGAATCGCAGGAAGCCCCGCTTCACGTTTCGCCGCTATGTTTTCAGCAATGATCAATGAGTCATCCATTAATATACCGATGGCTACAATCAGACCAACCATGGTCATCATGTTGATGGTATAACTGAGTATCAGCATGATAAACAGTGTGCCGAGAAAAGAGACGGGAAGACCGACTGTTACCCAGAAGCTAAAGCGGATATTGAAGAATGCCCATAACGCTAAGAACGCAAGGATCAAACCTTGAACACCGTTGCTGCCTAGAATACGCAGACGTTCTTTAATATTGACGCTCACATCTTGTGTAATGGTGAGTTCAACACCTTGTGGAGCCAATGCGCGTTCTTTGTCGATAAGACGCTCAACAACTTCACGCACTTTAAGCGTATCCTGATTTTGGTTCTTGGAGATTTGCAGCAACGCCGCTCTTTGTCCGTTAAACAGAATCTTATCTTCTTCAAGGGCAAACTTTTGCTCTATGGTTGCGATGTCTCTTAAACGCAGTTGAGTGGTGCTGTTAATCATCAAAGCACCGATGTCGTCGACATGTTTAGCAAGTTGGTCAAAACGGATGCTTGATTCAGACAGATCACTTCTCATTGTGCCTGCTGGAATGCTGACGTTCTCTTGCTGGATTCGGTTTGCCAAATCAGAGATGCTCAAGCCGTATTGCTGTAAAGTTTCACTCGCAATGGAGACTTCAATTTCCTGAGCCGAAAACCCACTGATAGTCACTTGTGCGATATCTGGGTTCGCTTTCAAGTTCTGCTTAATCTTGTTCGCGTACCAGTAGAGATCTTGATCAGACATGGGGCCGGTAATCGCGACGCTAACGACGGAAGCGACACGGTCAAGTTTAGTCACGGTTGGGCGCTCTGCGCGATCGGGGAAATCACTAATCGCATTGACCTGTTGCTGAACTTCGCTGGTGAGAATATCGATATTCTCATTACGGTTAATTTCCACATTTCCGATGGCGACATTTTCTCGCGCATCACAAGTAAATTCGTGAATGCCGTTTATTTTATCTAGCGCGTCCTGAAGAGGGATACATATTTCATCCGCCACTTCTTTGGGTGATGCGCCCGGATAGCTCACCTTCACTTCGATATTGGTGGTTGGCGCTAAAGGAAACGTGTCTTTTTGCATTTTAGGTAGGGCATAAATCCCTACTAACAGAATCGCAATCATCAAAACGTTGGCAGCCGTTTTGTGCTGAGCAAAATAGGCGATCATCATTCACCTCCTGCTGCTTGCTGGCTAACCCACTGAACCATGGCTTTATCTGGCTGCGCTTTGAGTTTCATGCCTTCTACCGCTGGTTGTAGCTGACTTACCACCACCATGTCTCCTTCGCTGACGCCAGATTTCAAAACTGCTATTTGACCCTGAGTAAAATCGATTTCAACAGGTTGAATCGCGAGCTGGTTGTCTTTAACCACATAGACATTACCGCTATGAATCGCATTAATAGGCACAATAAGCTGATTTTCCATTTGCGGTGCTTTTAGCGTGACTTTGACAAAGGTATCGCGAATCAAAGGCGGCTTTTTGCCCGGCTGCGCTTGTTGATAAGGCTCGTCAACACGAATAATCAGTGTTTGGCTTTGAGTTTGGGCGTCGACCAAACCGCCGCTTCGGTCAACCAGCCCTTGCCAGTTAACTTGTTTATCTCCTGTGGTAAGAGTGACGGTAGCTTGCAAATCGCTATGAAGAGAATTGTCGAAACTCTCTGCCTGAGTTGCGCGACGTAATGGTCTCATTTTGCCAATCGAATACTGGGCAAGCACTTCGACTGCTTCCATTCCATCTGACTGGAGTAGGGCTTGACCTTTATTTACATACTCTTCGACATCAATATTGGTTGCGGTAATTCGAATATCGTAAGGGGCTTTGACTTCGGTATGACTAAGATCGCGCATCGCAATCTCTAGCTCCGCATTCAAGACTTCTTGCTCTGCAACCGTGATTGCTTGTTCATTTTTCAGATTTTGTAGTAGCTGCTGTTTACTGAGCAGATCGCGTTTGGCTTTGTCTTTTTCAGTTTGAGAAAGATGACCGGTTTTGGCTAAGCGTTCGCTACGTTCATACTCTTCTTTTTGCAGTTTGTAATCTTGCTCGGCAATCGAATAGCTCACGCCTATGGTTTGATATTTAAGTTTGGAGACATCTAACTCTGCATTGAGTTTGGTGATGGCAAGTTGATAGGCAGAGTCGTCAAGCTTTAGCAACGGCTCTCCTTTAGCAACGAAAGCCCCATTTTTAAAGTTGTCTGACACCCAGATCACTCGACCTTCTACTTCTGCCTGAGCTTGCCACTCTTGAGCTGGCTGGGTATAGCCATAGCCTATGGCGCTAGGTTGAATGGCGAGAGGTTTGACCTTCATCACTCGTACAACTTTTGAACCGCCCGCTTGTTCGGTTTTTGGTGGTTCAGCTTTCATACTAGGTGCGACTAAGAGAACAATACCACCCAACACGAGAGGGGGAACAATAAGTAATCGTTGAATCCAACTGTAGTTTGCCATAGTCACTATCCCTGAACTTTATTTATATAAGTAAAAACTAATGTAAAACAAAGGAAATAAATTGGCGCTTGCTCCCAATTCATTGCATATCGTTAATTTAGCTTTAACTAAAATAAAAAATCCGGCGCTAGGCACCGGATTTGGGTAAAGTTAAGTAAACAATCGTCAGCAATAACTTACGCTTACGATTCTTTATCTTTGGTCAGTGACAGTATGCCAATGGAAACGGCAGCAACACCAACAAATCCACCGAGGATAATGACTGGCATTGCGCTGTAACCAAGGACATGCCAGATAATGGATTCAAGTGTACTCATTTCTCTGCTCCTTGTTATTGCCAGCCTTCTACGCCGTGCATATCTGGTAGGTTATGTGCGATACCTTTGTGGCAGTCAACACAGGTTTTTTCACCAGACGCTAGGGCAGTAGAGTGTTGTTGAACACTACGTTCACTTTGCTCTGAGAAATCCATAAATTCAAACTGGTGACAGTTACGACATTCAAGTGAGTCGTTCTTTTTCATCCTTGCCCATTCACGCTCTGCTAAGTGCGCGCGGCGTTCTCTGAATTTCTCTGGAGTATCGATAGTTTTCGTTACGTAATGCGCAAACAGCTCTTTGGATGCCTGAACTTTACGAACGATTTTATCCGTCCATTCGTGTGGTACGTGACAGTCAGAACAAATTGCACGCACGCCTGAACGGTTAGAGTAGTG
The DNA here is from genome assembly GCF_058630515.1 of Vibrio sp. HM8-C. NCBI lineage: Bacteria > Pseudomonadati > Pseudomonadota > Gammaproteobacteria > Vibrionales > Vibrionaceae > Vibrio > Vibrio sp. HM8-C. Next base: position 24,447 of record NZ_JBMMKS010000007.1, on the reverse strand, counting down.
AACCGTTTCTTGGATTTCCGCAACGATAGGAGCGTGACAACCAGAACAGAACTCTTCTGTGTTGGTCATTTCCATACCCGTGTTAAATGCGCCCCAAAATAGCAAGCCACCAGAAAAACCCAAGAATAAGACAACGCCAGCCGCAGCTTTGCTTGGCCTTGTTAACTTACTCCAAAACGCTTTAAGTAGTTTCATAAATCGCCTCTTATTGTGTGGTTTGCTTAGCGAAGTGATTCAACACGCTTAAAGTCATTTTCAACCAAAGGTTGAGCGTCCGCTTGAGGTACGTGACATTGCAAACAGAAGTAACGACGAGGTGACACGTCAGCAAGTACAGCGTCTTCACGGTTTAGGAAGTGCGTTACACTAATTTTTGTTGCGCCCATATCTTTGGCGTTTTTCCAGCTGTGGCAAGACAAACACTTATTCGCATCTTTGGTCACTTCGTAGTTACGAATTGAGTGTGGGATTAATGGTGGCTGATAAACATAATCCGTTTCCAAAGATTGTTCGCGAGGAATTTTCTTCATTTCATCAGCGTTTCGTGTTTCTTCAAGAAGACTAGAACCGCGTAGAGATTCCAAGCCACCTGTGCCGCCTGGAAGATCCAGCTCAGCTTGCGCAAAGACGAGTCCCGATAAAACAGCACCAACCGATAACAGTGCAACCAGTAATTTTTTCATATTACATTCTCCGCCTAATGGCTAAATTCTTTAATGAGGCTGCCCGAGGGATGACATGGGGCAGCCTTTACATTCATCTTATACTTATGCCACTTTCGTGATTTTAACTGGACATTTCTTGAAGTCCGTTTGTTTTGAAAGTGGGTCGGTAGCATCTAGGATCAACTTGTTGATCAGAATGCGAGCATCAAAGAATGGTACGAATACCAAGCCTTTTGGCGGCTTGTTACGACCACGAGTCTCAACACGAGCACGAACTTCACCACGTGTGTTAGAAATCAGGATTTCATCACCACGGCGTAGGCCACGAGCCACAGCATCTTCGTGATGCATGAAACACACAGCATCAGGGAAAGACTTGTAAAGTTCAGGTACACGACGAGTCATAGTACCGGTATGCCAGTGCTCAAGAACACGGCCTGTACATAGCCATAAATCGTGTTCTGCATCTGGTGCCTCTGGTGGCGCTTCGTATGGTGCAGAGATAATCCAAGCTTTACCGTCTGGTTTACCGTAGAAGTCCCAGCCAGAGCCTTTCTTCGCATATGGATCTGAACCTTCTTTGTAACGCCATTGTGTCTCTTTACCGTCAACGAATGGCCAGCGTAGACCACGAGTTTGATGGTACATATCGTACGGCGCTAAGTCGTGGCCATGACCGCGACCAAACGTTGCGTATTCTTCGAAAATACCTTTTTGTACGTAGAAGCCAAAGTGGTGGGCATCGTCGTTCATTTCACGAGCTTCGCTGACTGGGAACTTGTCGATTTGACCGTTTTTGAACAGTACGTCGAACATAGTTTTACCACGGTACTCAGGCATTTTGGCTAGCAGTTCTTCTGGCCACACTTCTTCCATCGTGAAGCGTTTAGAGAACTCCATAACTTGCCATAAGTCAGACTTCGCTTCGCCCACTGTGCCTACTTGTTGATACCACGCTTGAGTACGACGCTCCGCGTTACCGTAAGCACCTTCTTTTTCAACCCACATTGCGGTTGGAAGAATCAGGTCAGCCGCTTGCGCTGTTACTGTTGGGTATGGGTCAGAAACGACGATGAAGTTTTCTGGGTTGCGGTAACCCGGTAAACGTTCGCCGTTGATGTTTGGACCCGCTTGCATGTTGTTATTACATTGAACCCAGTAACAGTTCAGTACGCCGTCATTCAACATACGGTCTTGAAGAACCGCGTGGAAACCAGGTTTTGGCGGAATTGTACCTTCAGGTAGTTTCCAAACTTTTTCTGCGATTTCACGGTGTTTAGGGTTTGCAACCACCATGTCTGCTGGCAGACGGTGAGCAAAGGTACCTACTTCACGTGCAGTACCACACGCTGAAGGTTGACCTGTTAGCGAGAATGGGCTGTTACCCGGAGTCGCAATTTTACCGGTCAATAGGTGGATGTTGTAGACAAGGTTGTTCATCCACACACCACGAGTATGTTGGTTCATACCCATAGTCCAAAGTGACATCACTTTGGTGTTAGGATCCGCGTATTGTTTCGCAAGCGTAATCAGTTTCTCTTCACTCACGCCTGAAATTTCAGCCGCTTTCGCAGCGGTGTATGGTGCAACGGACTTCTTGTACTCTTCAAACGAAATGCTGCTCATTGAACCGTCGTTCGGGTTCTTCGCTTTTTTCTGTAGAGGGTGATCGTCACGTAGACCGTAGCCGATATCTGTCACTGCTTGTTTGAAGTTAGTGTGCTTGTTAACAAAGTCCCAGTTCACTGCATCGTTTTGAATGATGTAGTTAGCAATGAAGTTGGCAATCGCTAGGTCAGTGTTTGGTTTGAAAATGTATCCGTGATCAGCCAGCTCAAAAGAACGGTGGTAGTAAGTAGAGAGAACGTTTACTTTAACGTGTTGTTGGCTCAAGCGACGGTCAGTCAGACGGCTCCATAGAATAGGGTGCATTTCTGCCATGTTCGAACCCCAAAGAACGAACGCATCCGCATGCTCTAAGTCGTCATAACAACCCATTGGTTCATCAATACCAAATGCACGCATGAAGCCCACAACGGCAGACGCCATACAGTGACGCGCGTTCGGGTCGATGTTGTTTGAACGGAAGCCAGCTTTCATCATTTTTGCTGCTGCGTAACCTTCCATAACAGTCCATTGACCAGAACCAAACATACCGATGCTTGTTGGGCCTTTCTTGGCAAGAGATGCTTTCCACTTCTCCGCCATGATGTCGAATGCTTGATCCCAAGATACCGGAGTGAAGTCGCCGTCTTTAGCGTATTCGCCATTGCGCATACGAAGAAGAGGTTGAGTCAGGCGGTCTTTACCGTACATGATTTTAGAAAGGAAGTAGCCTTTGATGCAGTTTAGGCCTTTGTTTACCGGAGCTTCAGGGTCACCCTGTGTAGCCACGATACGACCATTCTGCGTACCCACTAAAACTGAGCAGCCAGTACCACAGAAACGACAAGGCGCTTTGTCCCAGGTAATTTTGGTTTGATCTGTGCTAGCAATCAGATTTGCAGCAGAAGCTGGTAAAGTCACACCAGCGATAGCTGCAGCTGATGCTGCCGCGTTTGCTTTCACAAACGCTCGTCTTGTCATTTTCATACTTCATCCTCTGTTTGGGATTGTTGAATTCCAGTGTCTTCGTCCAACTGCTCTAAATCGGTTTCGATTTGGTGATAAACCAAAACAGTGCTGAGCACGTTAGTTAAATTGTTGATGGCATCGATAGTGTCAGTAATAAAACCTTGATTCTCAGTTTCGAGAACAACCACAATTTTGCCTTCAGGGCTAGAACCGAAGACTTCTGCATTGTCGAATTCTTCGATTTGAGCCGTTATTGATTCAACATGCTGTGGAAGCACATGAACCACCAAACTTGAAATGTGCACTTCATTCAGTGACATACATTACTCTCATTCTTATATTGTATTGCTCACATGGATAGATGCTGTTGGGCACACCGAAACACATGCGCCACAACCACTGCAGTCATCGATATTGATAACTGGTTGTGCAACTTTATTAAGTTGCAACTTAAACTGAATCGCCATTGTGTCGCATGTCTCACCACAGCTACGACATTCAACATTCTGATAAGCCAAACAATTTTGTCTGATATCAGCTTTAATCTGCCAAGGTGAACTGGACTGCGGAAGGAAGATAGGTTCAGGGCAAACATCGGCACATTGATAGCAAAATGTGCATTCGCCTCGGCCAAAATCGACGGTTGGAAAACCTCCATCACCATTGATGATGACATTGGTTTCGCATGCGGAAACACATTTGCCGCAACGTGTGCAATCGTCGGTAAAAGTGCCTGCTGATTTAAGCCACGGCATTATTATTGCTGTGTCTTCAACAGTTTTACGCGAGAACAATCGACGTCTGGCTAAATCGACCACTACAATCACCTTATTATTTGTAAGCGATAGATAAAGTGTAGCTCAGGGTTAATAAGCTACAAATTTCACTTATCCATATGAAAATTGTAGTTTTCAGGCTATTTTCTTAAATACCTATAAGGGGGTAATTGGGGGTATCCGTTGTTTTAGATCAATTATTTCCAGAGAGAGTGATCACATATTGTTAGTGTTTGACTGTGGTTCTAAAAATCCAAAAAGGCGACAGACGTCAAAATGAAGGAAATACACAAGTTTGGTTAAGAGAGTTGAAAGGTCGCTGATTGGCACCATTGCCAAAGCAATGTTTTGTATTGTTATGTTGTCTTTCGCAACAATTGGCTTTGCTATCATAACGTTAGCTTCGTCCCTGAACGATGCTGAAGCGGTCAACGTGTCTGGCTCAATGCGTATGCAGAGTTACCGATTGGCGCACGATATTCAGAGTTCATCCATCGACTATGTTCGTCACATAGAGAGTTTCGAACATTCATTGTTTTCGCCGTCTATGCAGGCTTTAAAGAGTTGGACTGTTCCTGCAGACATTCAGAAAGATTACAACGACATCATTATCCGTTGGCAGCAGCTTAAAGATTTGCTGCAAAGTGACCAACGTGCTGAATATCTTGATCTTGTTGCTGGTTTTGTAAGCCAAATTGATGTGTTTGTTTACAAACTTCAACAGTTCTCAGAAGGTAAGTTAATCAAGCTTGCTTGGGTTGGGGGATTAGGCCTCGGTGGGGTATTTCTGGTCTCGGCATTCGTCATCATTTACACCCGCAGAGAAGTCGTTGGCCCGCTACGTAACTTGGTGGTTGCCAGTGAACAGGTGCAAAACCGCTCCTTTGATGTGCAGCTGAAAGTGACTAGTCGCAATGAAATGGCGATATTGACTCGCACTTTCAATGATATGGCTAATGATTTGGGCAAGCTGTATCACGGTCTAGAAAATGCAGTTAATGAGAAAACCCACAAGCTTCAACACGCTAACCAATCATTACAGGTATTGTACGAGTCGTCTCAGCAGCTCACTGCTTCTCGTATCAGCCAAGAGAATTTTCAGGCGTTACTGAAACAAATCGTTAGTGTGGAAGGAATTGACGCTGTTCGCTTAGAAATAGATGAAGAAGCGGGTAAAGGAATTGTTTTAACAGAGGGTTACTGCGACAACGATTGCAATAATGATTGCCATGAGCAGCCTCTGATGGTTGATGGACAACCACTTGGAAGATTGTACTGGCGAGCGGGACTGCCCTGTCCCGACAAAGCACTGATTGATAGTTTTGTGCAAATGCTGTCGCGAGCCGTGTATTTTAATAAAGCGCAAAAGCAGGCTGAACAACTGCTTTTAATGGAAGAGCGAGCCACGATTGCGCGAGAGTTGCATGATTCACTAGCTCAGTCACTTTCTTACCTAAAGATTCAGGTATCGCTGCTTAAACGAGTAATGACTAAGCTTGAGCAGACACCACAAAGCGAAAAAACGGCAGATATTATTAAAGATATCGATGATGGATTATCGGGTGCCTACACTCAATTAAGAGAGTTACTGACTACGTTCCGATTAACTATCAAAGAGGGTAATTTCGGACGCGCCTTAATTGAGATGATTAATCAGCTAAAAGAACATACCAGTGCTTCGATTGAACTGACCAATAATCTCTCATCATTGGATTTGGACGCACATCAACAGGTGCACCTCATGCAGTTGATTCGAGAGGCGGTTATCAATGCCATTAAGCATGCCGATGCGACGAAAATTATTGTTGAATGTAATGAAGTCGATGGCGATGTCATTGTCGTTGTAGAAGATAACGGTGTGGGTTTTGAAGAACACGATGCAAAACTCAACCACTATGGTTTAAGCATTATGCAAGAGCGAGCAGCTCGCTTACACGGAGAATTGGCAGTGAACTCTTCTCTGAATTCTGGTTGCAGAATAACTTTGAAATTTAAACAGTCTAAGGACATTAACGTTGACGAAGATTAGAGTAATGTTGGTGGATGACCACCCGCTAATGCGTAGAGGCATTAATCAGTTACTGAGCCTAGAAGATGAATTTGATGTCATTGCTGAAGCGAGTAACGGCACTGAAGCTGTGGCACTAGCCCATGAAGATGAGCCGGATTTAATTCTGCTCGATTTGAATATGAAGGGCATGTCGGGTTTGGATACGCTTCAAGCGCTTCGCACCGATGGATGCAGTTCAACTATCGTAATTTTGACGGTTTCAGATAGCGCAGCTGACATTGAAGCGTTAGTGAAAGCTGGGGCGGATGGTTACTTGTTAAAAGATACTGAGCCAGATGAACTGATTGAGCTTCTAAAGCAGGCCTCTTTAGGTGAGAAGGCATACAGCAGCGTGGTGGCTAAATATCTTCGTGAACGTGAACAACACTCTGATGTGTTCGATGCGTTGACTGAACGTGAATCGCAGATACTTGGTGAAGTGGCAAAGGGGTATCGCAACAAACAAATTGCCGATCATTTGTTTATTTCTGAGGCGACCGTGAAAGTGCATATGAAGAGCTTGCTGAAGAAACTGCGTGTTCCTTCTCGTACCGCTGCGACTGTGCTTTATCTAGAGCGCTACGGTGAACTTAGATAAGCATCGCATATAAAATACAGAGTGCAGATTAAAACGAGCAGATATAAAAAAGAGGCCATTAAGCCTCTTTTTTATTGTTCGCATTTCACTATTTATTGCTCGCATTACGCTACCGACGTATACGGCAGTGATTGTTTAACAACATCAAGTACTGTCGCCGCTACTACTGTTTGGTATAGCGAGTTTTAAACTCGAAGACCTTTTCTGAACAGACGTCGATACAGCGACCACAACTGATGCAGTCTTGTGCCATGATGCGAGTGTCTCCATCTTTTAAAGGCTCTCTCAGTACTTGCGGTTCAGGGCAGACGTTAAAGCAGTCCATGCATTTGGTGCAGGAGTTTCGGTCTGTGGCCGTAACACGCATAATGCTCTGTTTGCCGATAATGCCGTAAGTCGCTCCCAATGGGCACAAATGACCACACCAACCGTGTTCGACCAATAACAAGTCCAGTAAGAACACGAGTACGATCAGAACCCAACCCGCACCCATGCCGAATACCAGTCCACGGTGTAGTGCTGAAACAGGATCAATCCACACCCATAGAGCGCTACCAGAAATCGCGCTACCAATAAGTAGCACAGGGATCAGCCAATAACGCATGCTTTTCGGCCAAGCGTAACTTGCTTTAACATTCAGTTTCCTGCGCAGCCATGCGGCTAAATCTGTCACCATATTCAAAGGACAAACCCATGCACAGAAAGCTCGAGGTGCAACAATCGCGTAAACCGCTACTACGATGAGTGCTCCTAAAATCGCCGTAAATTCGGGTAAATGCCCTGCGGCTATAGTCTGTAGTAGCAAGAGTGGATCGGTAAACGGAATGACATCAAACAGAGTACTAGAAGAAAGATTTCCTTTAAAAACCCCCCACGTTGGGCCTGCCATAAATAGCGCAATAATCGTGAGCTGAGAAAGTCTTCTGAGGATTAGGAAGCGATGTGCTTTCCACCAACCTAAGTTTTGTATTGCCGCTTTACCGGCGTCTTTAGCCAAATGCTTAGCCATCATCCACCTCCTAAAGCTGGTTGCCGTTAAATGGTTTAAGTGGAACGCCACCGTGCTCTTCGGTATCGATACGCACTTGAGAATGCTCTTCCCATCCTAAGCGGTAATGTTTACCTAGCTGACCTTGTGCCAGTTCAGTCGGAACCACTTTTATTGCTGCTGCATCTAACACGCACGCTTCTTCACATTTACCGCAACCCGTGCAGTAATCAGCGTGAACGGTAGGAATGAATTTAGCGTGAAAACCGGTTCTTTCATTACGTATGGTTTCAAGGGTGATGGCTTTGTCGATAGCAGGGCAGATCCGATAGCAGACATCACAACGTAAGCCCTGAAAATTCAGGCAATTCTTTTGGTCGATTAGTACAGCGGTACCCATTCTAGCGTCATCGATGTCGGTTAATGCTGGATCTAACGCGCCGCTTGGGCATGCTTTTACGCAAGGTATGTCTTCACACATCTCACAAGGTATTTGTCTGGCGGTGAAATAAGGTGTGCCCGCAGCAACAGGGGAGAGCAGCGATGCAAGTTTCAATGTATCGTACGGACAAGCTTGCACACACAAGCCGCAACGGACACATGCTTTCTCAAAGTCGTTGCCGGGTAAAGCGCCTGGGGGACGAATAGGTACGCCAGAGGTTTCTCTCGCTTGGCTTTGCAGAGACTGTAAACCAAGAAGTGACGCTGCAGCTCCCACACCAATGGCAGTTCTAGAAGCATCTCTTAGGAACCGGCGGCGGCTTTCGGATATTTTTGGAGACGAAGTTTTCATACGCCAACCTTGCATAACATTAGCTACTAAAATTATAACCACATTATCCGTAGGTATAAGAAATAGTCGCTACCTCCAAAGTAGTGTACGAACACTCCGTTGATTCAAGTCAAATGAATGGGGTATTGGCTACTAGGAAAGAGTAAAAAAGAGAAGCGAGCAGAAAAAACAAAAAGGCCAGCAATTGCTGACCTTTGTTTTACTTTATTAAAATAACGAACTTGCCCAAATAGCAAACTTGCTGAAACAGTGTTAAGCCATCATAGGAACAAGAATAGTAGTGCCGATGATTACGGTGATTAAGCCTGTCATTACTGGTAAGAATGTACGTTTAACCACTTCAAATGGGCTTAGATGCGCCATACCAGACGTAGCAACAATTACCCCTGAAACCGGAGAAATAGTACGACCAAGGTTTGATGCTTGTAGCATTGGGATGATCAAGAACGCAGGGTTAAGACCCAGTTTTGCCGCCAATGAAGGTGCTAACTCTACGAATGCGTAGAACGGTGCGTTACCAGAGCCTGTTGCGATTGCAGCAGCAACGGTCAGGATGGTTAGGATAAGCATTAGAGCAACGCCACCTGCACCTGCTGTTTCTGCTAGGTGAAGTAGGTTATCAATCGCACCGATCGACATCAGACCTTGAGCAAATACGCCTGCAGCGACTAATAGCATTACCACGCCTTTAAAAGCTTCAGCCATACCGTCATAACACACTTCGAGGTCTTCTAGTGCTTCTTTACCGTTAAACTTACGAGAAACGTAATGAACCAGAGCACCTACAAAGATAGAAGCCACAACGATGGTATAGATATCTAGAGATAAGCCTTCAATAGTCTTACCGTTGAACAGGAATACACCAATGATTGGAAGGAAAGGCAGAATTGAGTAGTAAGCTGGAGCGTTAACTTCAATTTCAGACACATCAACACGTTCCATTGGAGTGTTGTCTTTCTTATCAAGGTACATGTTCCAGAAGTATGCGGTAATCGCCATCACGATGATTGCACAGATAGAGACTGGAAGAACCGTTTGAACAGCGAAAACATCTAAGCTCAAACCTGATTTTTCAGCCGCGATAACCACGTCGCCAGACGTTGGCGATAAGATGATAGCCGCAGGAGAGGCACACACAGCTGCCGCCGCTGGGCGAGAAATACCCATAGCTGTCATCATTGGGAATAGCGTTGCCATTAATAGAACGCCTAAGCCAGTTGCAGAGCTAACGGCTAGAGACATCAAACATGCAACGATATAAGCAGAAACAAGCAGAATGTATGGTGATTTAATGAAAGAGAGTGGTTTAGAAAACTGTTTCACCACAACGTTGTTCGCACCGATGTGAGTCATATAAGACGCAAAACCACACAAAAGCATGATTTGCATACCTAAGCCGCCGCCTCGGTTTTGCAGCATGTATTTCACGTATTCCAAAGAATCAGTGAACATGTTGCCTGTAGAAGCAACGCTTTTAGGTAAAACGGTATGACCGATAATACCGGTTAGTATTAGTAGCACAAGACCGCCAGTGAGTAGCACGCCAGCTGCTTTGTAGCCTTTTACGATTAGGTATCCAACAGCAATCGTAACAACTAACCCGATGAGAAGTTCAAGCATAGTAGTCTCCAATCTATGAGAGTGATGCGAGTAAAGATAAATACATATGTTGCAAAGTGTTACGGGAATTTACTGGAAACTTCTCTGTAGCACGAGTTCAACTTGCACTTTGCATGATCTAAAGCAATAAAAATACAACTATCATTTGTAGGGTATTGTGCTTCTGATAATTAATATCTCCGAATAATATTAAGCAATTGACTCATTAGTTAATATTATTGTTCGAACAAGATTTTCTAATAATAGAAGAGAGAAAAAGAAAAGTGGCGCTAATGCGCCACTTTTTTAAAAGAGAAGGGATTTAAGCGTATTGTGAGACAATTCTGTCCCAACGGTTTCTTTTTTCTTGGAAATCGAGCTTAACTTGATCATATCGAATCTTGAGCAATGAGCGTTCGTACTTCTTAATCGCCAGATTCTTCTTACTTTCGAGAAGCTGTTTCTTAATGTCGTAGTAGTTATGCAGCTCACTGATGAATGCATCAAATTCCTGCTGGAAGTTGTTCATCAATACCACATGGTTTGGCAACGATAAGATACGGTCTTGCACATATACTAGCGCCATTTGTGCGCGAGCTTTCTCTATTTTAAGTGACGGAGCTTTACGCAGTTTCTTCGTCAGACCAATCCAAGAACAAGCTTTGATAAGCCATTTTGTTGGGTCGTACTGCCACCAATAAATACCGTTACGGTAGTCGTTTTCAAAGATGTGGTGGTAGTTGTGGTAGCCCTCACCAAAAGTGAAGAACGCTAACAGCCCATTGTCACGTGCAGTGTTCTTGTTGGTGTAGGGTTGTGAACCCCAGATATGTGCCAACGAGTTAATGAAGAATGTTGTGTGATGGTTTAAAACCAAACGCACCGCGCCAATCATTAATAACATACCGAAGATATCGTCGTAGATAATGCCCAGAAGAAGCGGTACTCCAAGATTCATAATTAAAGCGAGTTGCACATAGTAGCGATGTTGCCACATTACAATCGCATCTTTTTGCAAATCTCGGCAGTTACTGTAGTCGTGGTAAATCGCTTGATTGTAATGACGAAGCATCCAACCGATGTGTGAGTACCAGAAACCTTTTTTAGCTGAGTAAGGGTCTTTGTCATTCTGGTCGACAAACTTGTGGTGAACGCGGTGATCCGAAGACCAGTGCAGAGCACTATTTTGCAACGCAAAAGCACCGCCCAGAGCGCATAGTAAACGCACGAGCCAGTGTGCTTCAAATGTCTTATGAGACCACAGACGGTGATAGCCCATAGTGATCGACAAGTTACAGAATGAGAAACATACGATCAGCCAAACCCAGTGCTCAGCACCAAAGCCAAAATGCCAACCATAAAACGGTGTAACCACCGCTGCTAAAATAAAACTGAGTGAAAAAATAACGACATTTAGCCATATAAGTGGCGGCTTAGTTGTCATGATAAAGTCCTTTGGGCTTACAGTTGTGCGCTAGATTATCAGCGAACAACTGTAAGTCAAATATCTTTAGCAAAATTGTGACTAGGATGTTTTGCTTTTCCATCCTAATTGAATAGTATGAATGCGTACTAGAAATCCTTACAGGAAGTTATAAGGACTATTAAATGGAAATTAGAATAGCGGAATATAGCGATTTTGAAGCAATCGCAGCTCTTCATGTACGCAGTTGGAAAACGCATTACCAAGGTTTACTTCAACAAGATTATCTCGATAACGACGCGTTACCGGATAGGCTTGTGATTTGGCAAACACGCCTTACCAACCCACCTTTCAATCAACATATCTTATTGCTGGAAGAAAATGGCAAGTTGTTGGGTTTCATCTGTGCGTTTGGTAATCACGATTTTGAACGTGGCAGTATCATCGAGTCGCTGCACATTGACCCTGAATATCGTGGTCGCGGATTAGGTAAAATGCTGATCCGTGAAATGGCCGAGTGGATTGATCATTACTTCCCAGACAATGGGGTATACCTAGAAGTCTTGCAACAAAATCGACAAGCAATCGATTTTTACGACCATATCGGTGGCGAGCATCAGGTTGAACAATTATGGAAAGCGCCTTGTGGCAGTGAAGTTCCAGAATTTGTTTATGCTTGGAAAACACCTAAGTTGATGCTGGCATCTATCGAATAGAATTCGGTGTTTGGATAGTCTAGTTACAACAAAAGCCCAGCAATAGCTGGGCTTTGTTAGTTCTTAGGATGTTCGTTAATCGTTACTATAAACGCTTAAAACACACTTATCGTTTCGTTGTAAATTCCGAAACCGCGTTGTCCATCTCTTTCGCTTGCTGAGACACCATATCAACTTCAGACATCACTTGTTGAGCGGAGCGCATATTGTCTTCAGAAATCGAGTTCAGTTCTGTAATCGATTCACTGACTTGGTTCATTACAATGCCTTGTTCTTCAATTGCAGAAGCAATACGCTCTGAGTTCGCCTGAATGTTGCTCATGTCAGACAGAATAAGGCTTAGGCTCTCATCCAATTGGCGTGAATCAATAAGCGTCTCTTGGCTTTGAACGTTGCATTGTTCAATATCTTTCACCACTTGGCTCATCTGAGATTGAATAGCGGCAACAACCTTAGTTATCTCTTCTGTTGATTGATGCGTTCTTGTTGCCAGTGAGCGAACTTCATCGGCAACCACAGCAAAGCCACGACCTTGTTCACCTGCACGTGCTGCTTCGATAGCTGCGTTTAAGGCGAGTAGGTTGGTCTGTTCTGCGATACCTTGAATAATGTTTACCGTACCACCGATTTTCTCAACGTGATTGTTCAGGGAAGCAATGGAGTTCTGGCTTGAATCTAAGGTTTTAGAAAGCTGTTCAATGTTGTTCACTGTAGATTCTACAACCTGACGCCCGTTTTCAGCATTGTGAGAAGCTTGTTGTACACCTTCTACCGCGACACTGGTGCTCTCAGATATTTCACTGATGGCTGATACCATCTCCTGAACAGAAGTCGCCATCATTGATGTATGTTCTGCTTGAGCGTTGAAGTGGCGCAACACATCTTCAAGTTCATTGTGCATTGCCGCTGTACTTGCTGATAGTCGGTTTGATTTTTCCTGAGAACCTGAAATCAACGACTCAAACTTATCTAACAGTCTATTGAAGTAGTGGCTAACAGAAGCGAGTTCATCTTTACCAGTAATATCTGAGCGTAAGCCAATGTTGTTGGTATCTGAGATATTGTGAATCACAGTCAACATGCGGTTTACGCGAACGTTGATAGTGCGGCTGATTTGGAAAATAAGCGCCACAATGACGATAATCACAAACACAGTGATGCCGTTTTCAATCATGTCGATTTCAGCCCGACGATTTTCAACTGCTTTTGTCAGTGTTTCAGAAAAAGTTTTAAATTGTTCTTCAACATTGTGCGAAAGGTTACGGGTATTTCCCAGCAAGCCTTCATTGTATTTGAGCCCGATTATTTGCTCTTGTTGAGTGACCGCTTTTGCAGCGGCAATCAACTCGGACATTGATGCTATTTCACCTTCTGGCATGATTGCACCTGCGAGCACGTTTTTATCAAAGTGAGTCAGTTCAAGCTGTCCCTCTTTGTCGGCACTGTTGAAGGCTTTATTGAAAAGTGAATAATAGTTTTTGAAAAGACCAGACTCTTTATCTAGCCCCAACTGAACATAAGCTGAGACCAGATCTTCGAAACCTTTTTTATAAGAAAGCAGATCATTACGCAGATCGGCTGAGGAGCCGAGCTTATTCGAAGAGAGAATAGGAGATAGCTCAGATTCCAGTGTCAGGAATAGTTCACTGTTCTTTTTAAAGGTATCAAGGTAACTTGTGCTACTACGTAGCAAAAAGTCTTTTTCGTTGCGGCGTAAGTTAAGTAATCGAATTTCTAGCTTGTCGACTAAAGTGATGGCGTGAGTTAATTCTCTAGTGGTACTAGAAAAATAGTTAGAACTTACCAAAAGGGTAATGATGCCCAAGACAGCAATAACACCTAATGAATACAGTTTTTGTTTAATATTCATATGCTTACCTTGCGTATAAATGGTTATAAATATTTTTGTTATTATCGTCGTGAGTGCAGGGGCGAACTGACCCCTATAAGTTAGTGTCGGCTAATATATGCATTACAATTATTAAAGTTTTATGACAGGAGCTTTGGTCGGATGACTATTGATGTTGAAAAGTACAAGGGTTTGATTTTTGATATGGATGGCACACTTATCGATACGATGCCTGCCCATGTTGATGCTTGGCGTGTGACAGCTGAGAAATTTGGCTTCCCATTTGATGGTAAATGGCTACAAAGCATGGGCGGAATGCCGAGTATTAAGATCGCTGTTGAGGTTAGCAAAGCATACGGTATTGAGCTCGATCCTAAAGAAGTTTCGGATTACAAAATGCGTGTTTTTAGTCAAAACGATGAAAGTGGTGAGCTGATTACAGATACTGCGGAATTGTTAGAAGCTAACATCGGTAAGAAAAAGCTGGCGGTCGGTACAGGCAGTCAGCGTGTAAGCGCTATTAAACTACTAACGCGTGTGAATATGTTGGATAAGCTAGATGCCTTAGTAACCGCGACAGACGTTGAAAATCACAAGCCACATCCTCAAACGTTTCTCACTGCATGTGAATTGATGGGGCTTGAGCCTACTGAATGTGTTGTATTTGAAGACACTGAACTGGGTAAACAAGCAGCGCATGCTGGTGGTATGGATTGCATTATGGTCACTGAGCAAGGTTTGCAGTTTTTCCCATTTAAAGCCTAGCTAGTATTGCATTATTCAAAAGAAAAAGAGCCGCTATCTAAATCTAGAAGCGACTCTTTTTTATCTCTATCTAATGTGACGAATGGAGTGTGACAACCGGACGTCTTCATAGAGTGTGATTAGTTAATGGCAATTAACTCAACGTCAAAAATCAGTGTGGCTGACGGTGGGATTGGGCCTGTGCCGCTTTTGCCATAACCAAGATTTGCTGGAATGAAAAGGCGCATTTTTTGCCCTTCAACCATTAGCTGAACACCTTCTTGCCAACCTTTGATCACTTGATTCAAACCGAAAGTAATTGGCTCATTGCGTTGGTAAGAACTGTCGAAAACAGTACCATCCAGCAGTTTGCCTTCGTAATGTACAGTAACTTTGCTGTTCGCTTTTGGATGAACAGTGCCAGTACCTTCAGCAAGTACTAAGTATTGCAAGCCACTTTCAGTAGTATGAACATCTGGTTTGGAACCGTTCTCAGTTAGGAATGCCTGACCTGCAGCAAGTTGTTCTTCACCGGCTTTATGGTTTGTCCAAGTGCGGTACACAAAAAAAGCCGCAAGTACAAAAATGACAATAGGAAAAACGATTTTATACATGGTTATGTTTCTTATGGTTGAGTTAATAAGTAGCTGATGGTTTTAGCAATGCCTTCAACGTCTTTGTGACCGCTGGTGATAACTTGGTATTTACCTTTTACGATAAAGGTTGGAACCGCATTAATTTCGCCATCATGAGAAGCTTTGTCTGCGATTTGAATCATACCAAGAACCTGCTTTTGCTGATCTTGGGTCAAATGATAAGGAGTCGCTAAATTTCTGTCTGTAAATGCTTTTTCAATCGCAGCTTGACGCTCAGTTAGAGTAGCACCTTCCGCCATTTGAACGGCCGCAAATAGCTCTTCCATCATTGCTACATCGGGAATTCCATCCAGTTGCATTACCGCTGTGTAGTAAATCATGGCACCGATTTTAGCGCCTTCGTTAAACGTTACGTGCAGCTTACCAAAATGCTCATTGGTTAGATTTTCAAGCTCAGGAATGATGCTTTCCATTTTGCGGCAATGACCACAAGTAAGTGAAAAGACCTCTGTGACAGGTGCTAAGCGATAAGTGGAAAGATTCGCTGGCAATAGCTGATATTGTTCACCTTCAACTGGCGTTGAATTGTCGCTGCAACCAGCAACAAGAAATACCAATGTAAACAGACTTATAAAGCCTGCGAGCAATTTTTTCATATGAGAGTCGCCTTTAAAAAACACTGAGTTAGATTCTAACGGCTTAACGATGTGACGCAAACCACGGATAAACAATTTGTTATCAAATTTCTATAAAGTTTTATAAATGGTGCCGATAAATGTATGTAGTTAGATTGAAGGGTGATGTATTCGATGAAATTTTTGGTTTTCCCTCTGATGCTGATATTAGCAGGTTGTGGTTCATTGCAGACTGACCGCATGTTCAGCAACAACTTATTAGATGCTGCACCGAAAGGCGAAACAGATGTTCGAAATCCTGATTGGGTTACTCCATCTCGTAATGCCACTTCCGGTGTGCGCGGCCCATTGGGTCAGGTTCGTACCAGTAGCTATGAAGCATTACAACAATTCTTGTTACACAACGGTGTAGATTACGAAGTGTTGCCAGGCAACCATGTAATGGTTCGTTTAAAAGACTCTGTTCAATTCGAAACGGGTTCTTCAAAAGTATCTCAAGAGTCATACCACTGGTTGTCAATGATGAGTGATTTCCTCTCACAACAACATGGTATCGATGTAGTGATTGATGGTCACACAGACAACATCGGCCAACCAATGTTTAATGATTCACTGTCAGTGAAGCGCGCAGATATGGTGAAGACAACACTGATTAAAAATAGAGTATCAAAAGAAGCGATCTACACACGCGGTTATGGAGAGTACATTCCGGCATGTACCAATCGCACCACAGAAGGTCGAGCATGTAACCGTAGAGTTGAATTATTATTCATCGTTTCAAATAATTAACTGCTCAATTATTCATCGAATAAATCGCTTTGCATCTCTAAAAAATCCCAGCTCCCGCTGGGATTTTTATCTAATATCCGCAGTGTTTCAGCGGAAATTGATAGCTATCTCAGTTATAGAATAAAATACGATAATAATTTTGAAACATTGGTAACGTTTGTGTAAATTTTTGCACAAATTATTACTTATAAGAAATCGAGAAGTATGTCAGTTCATCAAGTTGCCTCAGATCTGGAGGTTCCAGTCGGAAAGACAGATCAGCTAGTTTCTACCACAGATCTAAAGGGCGTAATTACTTACTGTAATGAAACCTTCTGTCGAATTGCAGGGGTTGCAGAAAGTGAGTTATTAGGGCAGAACCATAATATTGTTCGCCACCCTGACATGCCTAAAGCGGCTTTTGCAGATATGTGGAGTCACCTTAAGAAAGGACATCCTTGGCGCGGAATCGTTAAAAACCGTACTAAAACTAATGGTCATTACTGGGTTGATGCTTACGTAACGCCTATCTATGAAAATGGTAAATTGGCGGGATATCAGTCAGTACGAGTACAACCCAAGCGTGAACGTGTTGAAACGGCGAGCAAAGCATATCAGGCGTTGTGTAAAGCTGAGAGAGGTGGAAAAAGTTTATCTATCAAACTGCCATCTTCAGTTCGTTACGCAATCTTAGCGGGTTCGTTGTCTGCGCCTTCATTAGCTTATCTTGCTTCTGCGACTAGCGCGGTTCAGCTAATTTCAGGCTTACTGCCCGTTGCAGCGCTTGGTTTGTTTTTTAGAAACGAGTTGATTGAAACACCTCGTCAGATCAACCGACTTAAAAACAAATACGACAGTATTAGCCGCCTCATCTATTCCGGTAATAGTGAGTTCTCCTATGCGGATTATCACCTACGCATGTACTCGGCACGTATCCGTACTGTTTTAGGTCGAATGGTTGATTCTGCTAAACCGCTTTACGAAACCTCTGAGCAATTGAATCAAACATGTGTTGAAGTTAATCAGGCGTTAGAACAACAAAATATTGATATTCAGAGCGTTATGAAAGCAACGGATTCAGTGGAATCCGCAGCGGATGCCGTGTCTAGCAGTACTAATGAAGCGTATGCTTTACTCGATCAAGCACAGAATCAATGTTTGAAAACGAAGCAAACCATTCAACAAACGCACAGTGATCTCGTGGCGCTAGCTGAACAAGCTGAGCGGGCAACAGGTACAACTCATCAGTTGAATGAGCAGGCCCATATTGTGAGTAAGTTGATGGAAGAGATCGACGGAATCGCAGCTCAAACGAATTTGCTTGCACTTAATGCTGCAATCGAAGCGGCGAGAGCGGGAGAGCAAGGTCGAGGTTTCTCTGTTGTTGCTGACGAAGTTCGCGCACTATCGGGCAGAACACAAAACGCGACCCACCAGATCCAGAGCAGCCTGTCGACGATGTTAGAAACCATTGAATCGTGGCAGCAGGAAATTCAAGAAAGCCAAACACAAACACAAGCGTGTGGGTTAGTTGCTGAAGAAACGGGAAATCGACTCTATGAAGTAGAGCGTATGCTTTCTGATATGCAAACCTTAGTCGGTGACATGGCGAAATCAGCGGATGCTCAGCGTGGTTTGACTCAAGAGGTTAACCACCACATTCACTCCATCGCTTCTGCCGCGACGCAAAATGTTGCAGCAACGAATATGGTGAGTGAGCATAGCCGTGAAATGAAAGAGCAGGTTGATAACTTCATTACCCTTGCTGCTCGTTTCGAAGAAAAATAAGCAATAGAAAAAATAAAAACGGAGACTTTAAGTCTCCGTTTTTTTATCAGTGGGATAATTAGAAGTTCACATCTAGGCCAAGCCAATAGCGACGCCCATCCTCAACATACCCATATTCTTCGTAACTGATATCAGCATCCAGCAAGTTGTAGATCGCACCTTTCAACCTTGCATTTTGTGTAAGTTGGTAGGTCACACCCGCATCAACAAAAGTATATGAAGGTGCTGTGTCTGTATCTCTGAAACTTGAAGGATCAGATTCCTTTCCACGATAAGTAACTTTGGCCCAAGTGTTCATTAGCTTAGTCGTTTGCCAATCCAATTGAGTTGAGAACAAGTGTTTTGGTAATTGAGTGAGAGGTTCACCTTCCATATCACCGGTAAGCTGCTTTGAAAAAGTGTACGTATAGCTTGCCATCCACTTCCAGTTTTCACCTATTGGTGTATCTACTGACGCTTCTACGCCACGAGTTACCGCTTCATCAACGTTGGTATAGAGCCGAGGAGCATTACCTTGTACGCTGTTATCTCCAGTACATACAGATGCCGAACATTCGATGCTAGTGATCTTATCTTTAAAATCATTGTTGAAAAGACCAAGAGAGGCTTGGAGGCCAAAATCTGCGTTATATATTAGGTTAAGCTCTTGGCTAACCATGGTTTCAGGACGCAGCTCAGAGTTACCATATAAGTTGCCACTTCGGCTTATTTGTACCCAATCATCACTTGTCTGACGCAGTAAAGGAGCTTTAAAGCCAGTAGACACACCGCCTTTTAACGTCCATTGTGGCGTCATACTCCATACTCCGTACAAACGCGGACTGAAGTGAGAACCATAATTTTCATTCACATCAAGTCGGCCGCCGGCTGTAATACTAAAACTATCTAAAGCTCGCCACTCATCTTCAATGAATATTGCCCCCTGACTATTACTTAACTCGGTAATAGAGCCACCTGTGTTGCTTGTTTCATCATTCAGTTTTGAATATTCACCTTGAACACCAAGACTCAACGTATTGATTTCGAAAGGCATGACTAATGTCGATTTAGCAGTAGTGTTTTCTAACGACATCTCACGGGTACGGTTGTCATTACGCTCGTATTGAATATAACTGTCTGATTGACCTAAGTTGCTCCAGCGACCTAAATGACTGACGGAGAATGACGTTCTGTCGTATTGATTCAATTCGTCATCATCACCTTCTGCAACGGTTAAGCCTTCCGTTCCGCTACGTTCTTGTTTTGTCGTTTCAACAGTGAAGGAGAGCTCTTGTTGTTCGCTAAGTTGATAAATTAACTTCGAGCCTATCGAGCGAAGGATTTTGTTTTGGTAGCCATTTTCAATATTGTCTTCATCACGTTGAACATTTTGACCATAAACTTGTAAAGAGAGTGAGTCGGTCAAAGGTCCTGCAACAAAGAAGTTAGCGTTTTGTTCATCTCCAGAATTGCGATCTTCTTGGAGTACAGTGCTGATCTGGACATTACCGGTCCATTCAAAGTTGGATTTTTTGGTAATAATGTTGATTACGCCGCCCATAGCGTCGGAGCCGTAGAGCGTTGACATTGGTCCTCGAATAATTT
The DNA here is from genome assembly GCF_058630515.1 of Vibrio sp. HM8-C. Classification (NCBI taxonomy): domain Bacteria; kingdom Pseudomonadati; phylum Pseudomonadota; class Gammaproteobacteria; order Vibrionales; family Vibrionaceae; genus Vibrio; species Vibrio sp. HM8-C. The sequence continues at coordinate 4,301 of NZ_JBMMKS010000007.1, read as the reverse complement.
CGATGCGCTCTATCGCTTCCAACGGTGGCAGCCACGCAGCTTCGATGCCCGGGCCATCACTATTCGGACGAGTTTCACGAGAAGATAAACGGCGTCCATCAACTAACATCAAGGTGTATTGTGAACCTAAACCACGAATGCTGATGTCTTTGCTATCCCCACCACCTGTAACAACGACACCTGGTACGCTCGTTAAAGCGTCAGTTACGTCACGATAATATTTTGATGAGAGCTGTTCTTGAGTGATGAGCGTTACGCTAGCTGGCGCATCGGTTTGAACTTGTTCGTAACCAGCGGCTGTAACGACCATAGTTTCGTTTACTTGTGTAGCTGTATCTGCGTAAGCGAATGGAACGCAGAGAAGGGCTGTACCACTAAAAAAAATAGCCTGACGTTTTAGTGTAGACATCGTTTACCTCTATTGTGATAATAATTATCATTTGTAGGTGGTAATTATTCATATTCGCGTTTTTTAAGATAGAGAGATATGTGGAACGCTTTGTCTCGAATATGGAACTTTTGTGAGGTATATAAATGCATGATTTGACGTCAATAAGAGCGTTTGACGCCTTGCAAGAACATAAAAGTTTAACGGCGGCGGCCAAAGCACTTAATCAACCCAAATCAACAGTGAGCAGGCGTTTAGCTCAGTTGGAAGCAGATATAGGTCAAGCTTTAACGGTTAGAGAAGGGAATCGGCTAACATTAACGAAAGCTGGACAGGTTTTTGCTGGTTACAGCAAACAGATGTTGGAACTTGTTGATGAAAGTTACGATGCTATCCAAGGGCTCAACAATAAAGTATCTGGAGAACTGACCATTATTTGCCATCCGGCTTTTATGCGCGGTTGGTTGAGCAATATTTTGAACATTTTTCTTAGCGAAAACCCCAAAATAAAGGTGCGTCTAAACAGTGACTTTCTTTCAAATGAATCGACTCCGGATTTGGTTATTTGGTTAGGAGAGTATCCAGAGCTAGAGTGGCGAAAACAAACTTTAGGTCATTGGCGTTATGGGGTTTACGCGTCGCCAGATTATCTACAAAATTTCGATGCAATAAAACATCCTGAAGATCTGATAGAGCACCCTTGGATTGATTTTGGCTCTACCCGTAAAAGTGGACTCACCATTTCAAATTCAGGTAACGAAACCTATTATCTAGATCCTATGAAGAGCAGACTAGAGTGCGATAACTTAGCCTTACAGATTGATTCTATTGCTAATGGGCATGGGGTAGGACTATTGCCGGAGTCTGTTGCGCTGGGCTATGAGAAACATCATCCAAACAAGATTATCGATTGTTTACCGGATTGGAGAACTGGAACGACTGAAATCAACTATTACGTTCAAAGAGGGCTAGTACCCAGACGGTTATTGGCACTTTTAGATAAAGTTGAAATCAGCGTTCCGGAATCATGGCGTGTCGATTAGACAGTTAATTAAAACAACTCAAATAACTTGATTATGTGGCCACACTTGTTGGCCATTGTTTGATTCTTTTACATTCCATCTCCCATTCATCAAAGATCTCCAGAACTTATCTATAACCATTTTTTGCGCAATGTTAAGTGTAAAAAAATGTTTCTAATCACCAAAATGTTATGTTATAACATTTCCATTGTTTGATGTTGCTGTGTTCTAGTTGCTATGAAATTTCCTGTCAGAGCCAAAGACTCTCTTTCTTTAAGCCATCTGTTATTGATGTCAGGTGCGATGCGTATCGGGTTTACATTGGGTTTGTTAGCCATTCTATGGTGTGCAATTTATTGGGCGGTGCAATTGCCATGATTGAACTCAATAATCTTGTTGTCGGATATAAGAACCAAGCGGTTACAGCTCCTATAACGGGAAGATTTGAAGCTGGTAGTCTGACTGCAATTAAAGGTGCAAATGGCGCAGGAAAATCAACGTTATTAAAAACACTCAGCGGCATGTTAACGCCAATATCTGGAGAGCTCGTCTATCTCTCCGGCGCTTGTCACAAGCAGTGTTCATTACCTCAGCGTGCAGAAGTGGATAGTGAATATCCCATTAACGTATATGAAGTTGTAGCTATGGGATGCTGGCCTCGGAAAGGGGTCATGCGCTCACTAACTTGCAATGATAGGAAACGAATCTCTGAAGCGCTCGCGTTAGTGGGGCTAACGGATTATATGCGAGCGAGTATCGGATTGCTTTCAGGTGGTCAGTTCCAACGGATGTTGTTTGCTCGAATGCTGGTACAAGATGAACCCGTAATGCTGATGGATGAGCCTTTTACAGGAATTGATGAACATACTAGACGGGTTTTGCTAGAGCTTATTGTAGCGCTAAATCGTGATGGAAAAACCATCATTGCAGTTCTACATGATATGGATATCGTCAGGCAGTACTTCCCAACCCTTTTATTGTTAGGCCAAGAGTCGGTGTTATGGGGCAAGACGAGTGATCTGTTAAGTAGAGAGCTTGAGTACCGAGGCAACGCACATCTATTACAAGCTAAACAGGAAGAGAGAAATCGTGACGTTGCATATATTTGATGCCTTTACTGAGTTTGGCTTTATGCGCCGCTCGCTCGTAGCTTGTATCGCACTTTCATTAAGCCTTGCTCCGTTAGGTGTGTTTCTACTTTTACGCAGAATGAGCCTTATTGGGGATGCTCTATCTCATGCCGTATTGCCTGGGGTAGCTATAGGGTATTTATTGTCGGGAATGTCGTTGATTGTGATGGGGTTGGGTGGATTTATTGTTGGGCTCTTTATCGCAATGTCATCGGCGTGGATAAGTAAGCGAACAAGATTGTCAGAAGATTCAACCTTTGCAGGACTGTATTTAGGTTCACTCGCACTCGGTGTCACTTTAGTTTCGTTAGGTAGTAGCGGTGTTGATTTGCTGCATTTGCTGTTTGGTTCATTACTTGCCGTAGATTCAGATTCATTGATATTCATCGGTGCTATCTGCAGTTTTACAGTGTTCGTATTGGCATTGTTATACAGAGGCATTGTCTTTGAGTCATTTGACGCTGTTTTTTTTATGTATAGCTCAAAGCGTTTTCCTTCGTTAATGCACGCTCTGTTTATGGGATTAGTCGTCCTAAATTTAGTAGCTGGGTTTCAGATATTGGGCACTCTGATGACTGTCGGGCTGATGATGTTACCTGCAATTTCTGCTCGCTGTTGGACAAACAAGTTAACGGTAATGTTGGGTCTGGCTGTATCCATTGGTTTAGCCAGTTCTGTCATAGGACTGACTTGGTCATGGTACCAATCTATACCAGCGGGTCCTGCCATTGTTCTCACCGCCACATCTATTTTTATCGTTTCTGTATTTTTCGGATTCCAGAAAGGTATTTTTTCTCAAGTAAAGAGCATTCAGTGTTCACACTAAACATATATTAAGGGAGTTTTATGAAAATTTGGCACATCGCTGGATATTCAATTTTGTTTGCTACCAGCGCGCCTGTTATGGCGAAAACAGTTGATACAGTTGCAAGTTTTTCCGTATTAGCAGACATCGTTAAACAGGTGGGAGGGGATCACGTTAATGTCACAACATTAGTTGGACCCGATGGTGACCCTCATACTTTCCAACCTAGTCCAAAAGAAAGTGTGGTAATTAATAAAGCTGAAGTTGTTTTTACCAGCGGTTTAGGTCTTGAAGGATGGATGGACCGATTGGTTACAGCGTCCGGTTATAAAGGCGAAGTGATTGTCGCTTCCGATGGGGTTTCAAGCCGTATTATGCAGGAAGATAGTGAAGAAGTTACCGATCCACATGCTTGGAATAGTGCGGCAAACGGCGCTATTTACGCTCGTAATGTTATGAATGCTTTGGTTGCAGTTTCTCCTGAAGACGCAGAGTACTTTAAAAAACAAGGTAATGCGTATATTGAACAGTTAAATAAGCTCGACGCTTGGGCTAAAGATGAGTTTAGTGGTATTGAGAAGTCACAGAGAAAAGTTCTGACAAGCCATGATGCTTTTGGCTATTTTGGCGCTCAGTACGGTGTGGAATTCTTATCACCTCAAGGTATTTCTACCGAATCTGAAGCAAGTGCGAAAGAGGTTGCTGAGTTAATCCAACAAATTAAAGATCAAGGCGTTCATGCATACTTTATTGAAAATCAGACCGATCCACGTCTGGTTGAGCAAATCGCTTCTGCAACAGGGGCGAAAAATGGTGGCGAGCTATACCCTGAAGCGTTGACGGAAAATGGCGGTGATGCAGATACTTACGTTGATGCATTTAAACATAATGTCAAAGTAATGATTCGCAGCATGAAATAGGTAAAAAAATCCCCGCAAGCTAGCGGGGATTTTTCA